>JADQBC010000097.1 GCA_016903655.1 Gomphosphaeria aponina SAG 52.96 = DSM 107014 | reverse complement strand
CCATTAACCAGAGTTTTAAAACTTTAATCCCCTCATAGTCTTCTTGGGTTTGGGCACTGCCCAAACCCTGTTATTTTAGAACAAGAAAATGTGACTTGCTGCTAGATCGGGAGCGCCAAACACATCCCGTAAAGTAGTAATGTGAACTTGAGCTGCTCCTCCCACCCCATCTACATCATAGAATAATTTGCCATCTGGTTCGGAGTTGTCGTAAACAAAGCGCACTTTAGCCGTAGTCGCCGCTGTCCCATATACTAATTGGTCATTGGCTAACACATCCCCTCCTACCAGTCCACCCCCAAACCCGCTAGCTTTGATGCGCAAGCGATCGCCTTCTGAAGGGTCAAAGTCTTTAATCATATCCCCTCCCTCTTCTGGGGTATTCCAGACAAACTCATCGGCCGCACCTGCTCCTCCTGTGAGGATATCTTTAGCCCCTCCTCCGATCAGGCGATCGCGATCATCTCCTCCTACCAGAATATCTTTCTTATTCCCACCTAATAATAAATCCCTGCCCTCATCTCCTTCTAGTTGGTCAGTACCTCCTCCTCCTTTTAGTGTATCATCTTCTCCTCCCCCCTGCAGTAGGTCGTTGTCCTTTTTCCCTAACAGTAGATCTTTTCCCGTCCCCCCATCTAAGCTATCATCTCCTGCTTTCGCGTTGAGTCGGTCATCTCCTCCTTCCCCTAATAGTTTTTCTCCTGCCGCCGTTCCTACGAGAGTATCGTTTTCAGGTGTTCCTTGGAACAGAATGTTAAATCTTTCTGTCCCCCCAAATATTACATAACTCTCCCCACGTCCACTCCCCTTGGGGTCTGCATAAGCTGCCCCTACTAACACATCATCGAAGTCATCCCCATTGATATCCCCTGCACTGCTTACTGCACGACCTGAATAGTCATAATTATTAACCCCTTTAATTACAAACCCCCGCTCTCCATCCAGCTCATCCAGTTCCACTTCTGCAGGAAACTCTCCATCGCTCCCAAAAATGATATAACTCTCTCCCTCATATCCACTACCATAGTAATAATAACCACTCCTGTCCCCTGCATTTGGTGCCCCTACTATTACATCATCTATGTCATCCCCATTTATATCCCCTGCACTGCTTACTGAGCTCCCTGAGTTGTCAAACCTATCTATCCCATTAATTACAAATCCATTGCTCCCATCCAGATCCTCCAGTTCCACTTCCGCAGGAAAGCTTCCATCGCTCCCAAACACCACATAACTCTGTCCCTCAGAACTATCGTAATCGGACTCAGCATTTGGTGCGCCTATTATTACATCATCTATGTCATCTCCGTTTATATCCCCTGCACTGCTTACTGAATATCCCGAATCGTCAAAATTATCTATCCCATTGATGACAAATCCATTGCTTCCATCCAGCTTATCCAGTTTCACCTCCGCAGGAAAGCTTCCATCGCTCCCAAAAATGATATAACTCTTCCCACCTGACTCTGCTTCTGGTGCGCCTACTATCACATCATCTATTTCATCCCCATTGATGTCTCCTGCACTGCTTACTGCAACCCCTAATTCGTCATAATTACCCAGACCATTAATTACAAACCCGTCACTTCCATCCAGCTCATCCAGTTCCACTTCCGCAGGAAAGCTTCCATCGCTCCCAAATACTATGTAACTTGCTCCCTTCGCTCCGTAATAATAATACCCATAGTAACCATAATAGCCAGTGCGGTTAGCATAAGGTGCCCCTACTATCACATCATCGAAACCATCCCCATTGATGTCTCCTGCACTGCTTACTGCACGCCCTGAGTTGTCAAGATTATTTGCTCCATTAATTATAAATCCGTCACTTCCATCCAGTTCATCGAGTTCCACTTCCGCAGGAAATTCCCCATCGCTGCCAAATACCACATAGCTCTGTCCACTCCTACTCCCATTGGGGTCAGCATAAGGTGCGCCGATAATAACATCTACTATCTCATCCCCATTTACATCCCCTGCACTACTTACCGAGCGTCCTGAATCGTCAAAATCACTTACTCCATTAATTACAAATCCGTCACTTCCATCCAACTCATCCAGTTCTATCTCCCCTGGAAATTCCCCATCTCCCCCAAATACCACATAACTCTTCCCACCATACTCTGCTCTTGGTGCGCCTACTATCACATCATCGAAGCCATCCCCGTTGATATCGCCCACAAAACTTACTGAGCGCCCTGAGTTGTCAGAACTACTCTCGCCCTTAAGCTTAAACCCATTACTTCCTTTCAAGCCCGAAAGGTTAAAGAATGCTTTTTTCATAACTTACTGTCTCCTTAGTTTTAACACTTTTGGTTGACTAATTCCACTTTACCCATACTTGATGGTTTTGTCAAGTCTTTGTGATTTTTCTTAATATTTGCCTTAACCATTGTTTACTTAGCCAGTTGAGCTGGGAAATCTAAAAGACCAGGTTAGGCACCGTAACGAAATAATAAGGCTTTGAGATGGCTACTTAGCGATCGCCATGACTTAAAATCCTTCTTTTAGGTATTGAGTGCGAAGTTCTAAAGACCTCGGCCTGGGGCAAAAAAACAAGGCGTTGCTGAATTGTCCAATGACGCATTTTAGTAGGGAGAAGGGAGTAGGGAGTGGGGAGAGGGTTTGAGTTTGGTTAGTAGGTTTTGTAAACAAATAATTCATAACTCAATTCAGCAACGCCGTAAATATTTACTTATTTGAAATAATTTGCATTAGTAATTCACAGGCAGTAAGAATTTTATCAATGTGTTCGAGTACATTTGCTAACCGACTTTGTGCAGTAGCTGAACTTTGTGAAGAGCGCAAAAATATAATATTAGTAGCTAATAATCGTAACTCTCGATGGATTTCAGTCTGAATCAACTGCCAGCGAGAAGCTAAGTCTGGAGCTAATTCATCAGTATTTAAAATTATAAATTTTTCCTGCAATATTTTTTGTCCCTTTTGGCTTTGTGTCAATAATAAAGTTGGATCAGGCTCGGAAACCCTAGCCTCCTCTCCGAGTCCCTTGAGAACAGTTATTAATTCTTGGATTGCTTCACAATGTGATTTAGGTAACATTATTCATCAGGTTAAGCTAGAATGGGAAAAAATCAACTCTTTTGAGATTTAACTAATTTTCCTGGTTAAGAACATAGAAAAAGTATAAAATACTAAAAAAAAAAGCAATTACCTCACCAGATGAGCCCGATTTTTAGTTAAGAGGAAAATTAAGCTTGATTTAAGTATTTTAACTGGCTAAAATTAAAAAGCTCGTTTAATACATTTATATTAAAAAAAAACTGATAAATGCTATGATTGCCATACCAGTACCAACTGAAACTAAACCTGATTTTGAGCTTCCCGACTGGCTCAAACAATGCTTTAATACAAGTCAAACAAAAGAGGTGCGGCTGATATGCAACGCTTTTGAATTTGCATATCAACTCCATACAGGACAATATCGCAAATCAGGAGAACCTTACATAGCTCATCCTGTAGTCGTAGCTGGATTACTGAGAGATTTGGGCGGAGACAGTGCGATGATTGCTGCTGGTTTTCTCCATGATGTGGTAGAAGACACAGATGTATGCATAGAGGAGATAGAGGAGAGATTTGGGGAAGAGGTGAGACAGTTGGTGGAAGGAGTTACCAAACTGTCAAAATTCAACTTTTCTAGCAAAACGGAACGCCAAGCAGAAAACTTTCGGCGGATGTTTATGGCTATGGCCCAGGATATTCGGGTTATTGTAGTCAAACTCGCAGATAGACTGCACAACATGAGAACCTTGGAATATCTGAAACCAGAAAAACAATGCAGCATCGCTTTGGAAACTAGAGAAATATTTGCTCCTCTGGCTAACCGTCTCGGTATTGGGCGTTTTAAATGGGAATTGGAGGATTTAGCTTTTAAGTATCTCGAACCAGAAGCATATCAAGAAATTAAGAACTTGGTTTCAGAAAGACGGGCTGACAGAGAAGAAAGAATTGAGAAAGTAATTACTATTTTGAGTTCTCGTTTGGCAGAATTGGAACTTAATGTATTAGAAATGAAAGGCAGACCGAAGCATCTTTATGGAATTTATCAGAAAATGCAGCGACAACAAAAAGAATTTAACCAAATCTATGATATTGCTGCTCTGCGGATTATTCTGGATAAAAATGACCAGTACCAATGTTATCGGGCTTTAGCAGTAGTTCACGATACTTTTAGACCAATTCCAGGACGGTTTAAAGACTATATTGCTTTACCTAAACCTAATCGCTATCAATCACTGCACACAACAGTAATGAGTTTTAATGGTCGTCCTTTAGAAATGCAAATTCGCACAATAGAAATGCACCATGTGGCAGAATATGGCATTGCTGCCCATTGGAAATATAAAGAAAGTGGGGGGATGAGTAATACTAAAGTGAGCTCAGATGATGAAAAATTTATCTGGTTGCGACAACTGCTAGAGTGGCAAAACGATTTAAAAGATGGTCAAGAATTTATTGAGAGTCTGAAGGAAAATTTATTTGAAGATGATGTCTATGTTTTTACTCCATCAGGGGATGTAGTAGCCTTGAAGAGGGGAGCAACTCCAGTAGATTTTGCCTATCACATCCACTCAGAAGTGGGGAATCATATGAAAGGGGCACGGGTAAATGAACAATGGTCGGTGTTAGACAGACCTCTAGTGAATGGGGATATAGTAGAGATTATTACTTCTAAAAATAGTCATCCGAGTTTGGATTGGTTAAACTTTGTTGTTACCCCAACTGCTCGCAACCGCATTCGTCAATGGTATAAGCGATCGCATCGAGAGGAAAATGTTTCACGGGGAAGAGCTTTACTGGAAAAAGAAGTGGGAAAAAATGGTTTTGATGCTCTCCTCAAGTCGTCCCCCATGCAAACAGTCGCCCAAAAATGTAATTATCAAAATGTGGAAGACTTACTTGCAGCCTTGGGATATGGGGAAATAACTTTAAATCAAGTCCTGAACCGATTACGAGATACAGTAAAAGCAGAGCAACCAATGGCAGAAACTTCTCTAGAAGCAGAAGTTCGTGAACAAAATTCAATCCGTAATCAGAATACGGCTAAAGGTAATAAAGCACCCATCGCTGGAGTGGAGGGGATAGTACACTATATTGCAGGATGTTGTAAACCTCTTCCAGGAGAACCAATTATTGGGGTTGTTACTAATTTGCGGGGTATTTCTATTCATCATCAAGGATGTTCTAATCTGGATGAGGTGGAAGGCGATCGCCTAATTCCTGTTAGTTGGAACTCTCATAATATAAATGAACGACCCCCAACTTACCCTGTTGATATTAAAATTGAAACTATTGACCGCGTAGGCATCTTAAAAGACATTTTAGCCCGCTTAAGCGACCAACATATCAATGTTAGTAATGCTGGCGTTAAAACTGCTTATGGGAAACCAGCATTAATTTCTTTAAGTATTGATGTTTGCGATTTGCAGCAATTGGATTACATTGTTGACCGCATTAAAAACATTACTGATGTTCTCAATATCCGTCGGGTTAAGTAATAGTTAATCTTGGATTTGTCAAACCATCAACCATCAAGCAAAGGTGGAAAAACCATGATCTGGGGGGATATCTTGCCAACGACCAGGCCCGATAGCCTTAATTGCTTCCGATAGGTTAACATCCCCTGTATAAATAGCCTTGCCCACAATTACTCCTGTAACTCCTAATGGTTCTAAGGCAAGTAAGCTCAATAAATCTGTCAGGGAACTCACACCACCTGATGCAATTACAGGTACTTCCACCTGCTGCGCTAATTCTCTCAATGCGTCTTGATTGGGGCCAGATAGTGTACCATCGCGGTGAATATCAGTATAAATTATCGCCGCCGCCCCCTCAAACTTTTGAGCAAGTTCTATTGCCGTAATTTCTGAGTTTTCCAACCAACCCCTAGTTGCTACTTTACCATGGCGAGCATCAATTCCCAGAACAATTTGATGGGGAAACTCTGTACATAAATCTTGCACCAGTTGGGGGTTTTCCACAGCGATGGTTCCCACAATTACCCTTTCTACCCCCAGTTGGAGTAACTGAGAGATACTAGAGCGATCGCGTAGGCCACCTCCCACTTGTACTGGTACTGAAACTCCCCTAACTATTGCACTTATTGCATCAGTATTCACGGGAAAACCCTGTTTTGCCCCATCCAAATCCACTAAATGTAGTCTAGTTGCTCCCATTTTCACCCAATTTCTCCCTACCTCCACTGGGTTATCACTAAACACCTGAGATTTAGCATAATCTCCCTGATACAAACGTACACATCGCCCCTCTAGTAAATCTATTGCAGGAATAACATCCATTTTTTTTTTACACCTCTAAATTATTTGTGCAATCATACCCCAAAAGTCTGATCCGCGTTTGAGAGAAAATAATTTCCCCGTAATAATGTTGAGAAATTAAACTCGTAATAACAAGCGATCGCCCTTTTATTCTCACCAGAAGGCGATCGCCTATAACTTATTTCCCTTTCTGTTGATTTTTCGCTTGCTCCAAAGCAATTTCTTTCATTGCATCAAAAGAATTGCGATTAGAAGTACCCTCAATTGCTTTAACTGCCAAATCCTGTACCTGTTTTAACGCCCCATCCAACTGTTTAGATAAAGCATTAATGCGCGCTTCATTATGCTGAATAATCTCCTCCAAAGATTGAATCCGCAATTGATAATTTTGCTTTTCCCCTTCCACTTCTTTACTGTGTAAATCTGCTTTTACCTTAGCTTGATAATTACCAATACCTCGCCCTTCTTCTTTCCCTTGTTTAATCTTCCCTTCTAATTCTTTCTCAAAAGCTTCTACCTTAAAGGTAGCCTCAGCATATTGTTTTTCGCGCTCAGAAATACTGTCTTCGCGCTCCTTCCATTGTTTTTCTTGCTCCTGACGCGCTGTTATTAATTCCTGATAAAGATTCTGTTTACGCTGTTCGTATTCTTCCTTATCCAAATCCCGTTGCAATTTTAAATTATACCCATATTCTTCTGCCTCCCGTTGAGTAGTTTTAAAATAAATTTCATCCCGCTCTTTAATTTCTCGGCGATGATTTTCTTGCTCTTTATGCCAAGCTTTTTTTAACTCCTGAATTTCCTGTTCTAAAGTTTCTTTTTGCTGATTATATTCCTCAGCAAAAGCTTTATCACTTTCTTCATAAGCTTGGATTAAGTTATCTAACGTATCTTCTTCAATTGTCTCCAAATCATGCAATTCTTGCAATTCTTGAATTTCCTTAGCCAACAACTCCCGCAATTTTTCCAAAGCAGAAGCTTCTGTAATTAACTGTTCAGATAAATTACTTGTTGCACTCCCAAAACTAACTTGCAGTTTCTCAAGGTTTTGAAGAATTAAATTCATATTTGCTGGAAAAATAGTAGGTTGACTGGGAATTTTATTTTCAGGTTTCGGTGGTGTTTGCATTTCAGGTTTCGGTAATGTCGGCACAGTATTTTTCTGTTTCAATTGCTTTTCTAACTCAGCCTTTTCTTGTTTTAATTCATCGTAAGCTTCTAAAATTTCTGCTTTCGTACTTTTTGAATTAATTGCCATCTTTTTTCTCCAGTTATTGGTTGGTAGTAATTACTTCAGTAATTATTATTGTCATGATTAACTTTCTTTTTTAATTAGTAGGAGTAGAAAATGCCCTCATTGCCAAGTTTTGAGCTTGGGTGGTAGCAGTTTGTAACTGAGTATTTATTTCGGTAATTTGTTGAGTTTGTCTTGCAATAGTTGTTTCCAGAGATTGAATTTTTAACTCATAACCTTGTTTAGTCGCTTCCCACTCTTTTTCAAATAAATCCGCCTTAACTTTCGCCTCCCTTTCTGCCTCTTTAATTGCCTCACCTTTAGCTTTATTATACTCCTCTTTTAGTTGCTCATCAAACCCTGCTATTTTCTGTTGATTTTCCGCCAACTTAGCTTGATTATCTGTTAGATATTTCTCCCGTTCTCCCCAGGCTTTTTCCTTCTCCATATTTGCCCCTGTCAACTCCCTTTCCTGTTGTCGTTTTACCTCTTCATACTCATCCATTTCTATTTTCCGTATCCTGGCACTTTCATATTGAAAATCTGCCAGCTCTTGTTCCCTTTGTTTAGTTAATAATTCTGCCGTTTCTGCCACCCTTACCTCAAAATCTTGTTGCTCTTTTTCCCAAACCTTGCGAGTTTGAGTCATATCTTTTTCTATGGCTTCCCGCTCAGTAGCTGTATGATTTTCCAGACTCCTTAACCTTTCTTGGTGTTCCTGTCGCAAAATATGTAGAGCATCAGCTACTAAACGCACCTGCTGCAACTGTTTTAAATTCTCTTGTTCAACAGCAATAGCCCGTTTCAGTTCATCTAATTTAGAAGATTCTGTCTCTAACCTCGCCGACAGTTCAGTAATAATATTGCCAAAATCCAATTGTAAAGCTGCCATACCATTGACAATATTATTTACGGTATATTCCGAAGCTTTTGCCAGCAGTTGTTGATTCTTTTCTTTCTCCGCTTCTTCTTCTTTAGTAGCAACTTTCGACTCCCCTTTTTTATCTTCAGCCAAAAGTTTCCCAAAAGCTAGCATAATTTGCTCTTTACTTTCTTTCTGTTCAGTCATAATTCTTTCTCCTTCAAAGTGTTACTTGAGAGTAAATTTTACCTCCCTTATTCTCTCTTTTATTATAACCCAAAACTTGATAAGTTGGTGGTTAATTATCGAAAAAAAAAAATTTCCGTGCAGCCTCCTAGGGGCGGGTTTAGGGACAACCTAGTAATCAACAGAATAACCTTGATATCAAAACCCGCCCTCTCCTCATTCCATAAGCAAATTAAGCTAAAATAGGCTTGAAATATCCTTAAATTTAGGAGTTGTTTAATGCAATGGATAACTAAAAAAGTTACAACATTACTGGGTACTTACTACGCTCAGATGTTAGAATACCGAGCCGAGATATTTTTATGGGCATTATCAGGCTCTTTACCAATAATCTTAATGGGGGTGTGGATCGAAGCAGCTCAGGGGGGAAAATTTGGGCTAGGAGCAACAGATTTTGCCCGCTACTTCTTTAGTATTTTTCTAATCAGACAATTCACAAATGTGTGGGTAATTTGGGAATTTGAAAGGGAAGTAATAGAAGGCAAACTTTCATTGCGACTGCTCCAACCCATTGATCCAGTATGGCATCATGTAGCGAGACATTTAGCTGAAAAAATAACCCGTGTACCTTTAGTGGTGTTATTAATCGGTTTGTTTTTTTTGCTCTATCCAGAAGCATTTTGGCTACCAAGTATCACAGGGGGCATATTAACAGTAATCGCAACAGCGATCGCCTTTAGCCTCAGTTTTCTCATTCAATATACTTTTTCTCTGTTAGCTTTTTGGACAGAACGAGCAAGCGCCATTCAACAATTTTGGTATTTATTTTATATCTTTCTCTCTGGATTAATTGCCCCATTAGAAGTATTTCCCCCCAATGTGCGAGAATTAGTTGAGTGGACACCTTTTCCCTATTTTGTCCATTTCCCCGCTTCCCTTCTCGTCGGTTTACCAGTTAATTTTTTCCGTGCAGGTTTAGTTATTTGCGGCTGGGGAATATTTTTCTTTGTACTTAACCGCTGGTTGTGGAGAAGAGGGTTAAGGCAATATGCGGGAATGGGAGCTTAGTAACCCATAAAAAAACGAATGTAAGTCTAAATTTACATTCGTTTTTTTACTTGATCAGGTTAAGATTTGAGTTGGTTGAATTATTTGAAACTTGGGAAAATTAAGTTCTTCTTGCTAGATAGTATAACTTTCTCAAGATGACTACCTCACCCATAATCTAATCTCTCATTTACTTATGAGTATCACAGGATACAAAGCAGTTTCTCTTGTCGGAGAAAACTGCAACCTAAGCAGAAACAGGTTTTTGAGTTGGGTTTCCCCCTGCTGTTCTTAATTTAGGACTTGTTACATTTGCCTCCAGGGGAGTAAACTCAATATGATTGAGTAGAGTAGTAACAAAAGCAAAAAGCAAAAAGGGTAGGGATAGCACCAAAATTAAGCCAACTGTAGCCAGAGCATAAATTTGACGAGTGCTACTCCACAAAGCCAAGCTAGTAGCAAGACTAATGAAAATGACAATTAACCAAACAATAATTTGACCGTAGATGTCGCCAAAAGTCAAAGTACAGATCATGCGATACTTTTGAGGTTCTTGATCCATTGCAGTTCTCTAAATTCCATACCTTTTAAATATATGATGAGAAATTTTTCTTAGATTCAGATCTAAAGATTTCTTGAAAAATCTTAACAAAAAGAGGGAGGGAGCAAGCACCACCAGTTGATGGTCAATTCTAAGAAAAATCCGACTGTGATACTCATGATTAAATGAAGACTATGATGAGATTTGGGTTTGAGCAATAGATCTCTCCTCAAACCCCGATTTTTTCCACCTCCGACTGTGATACTCATGATTAAATGAAGACTATGATGAGATTTGGGTTTGAGCAATAGATCTCTCCTCTGCTCAAACCCCGATTTTTTCCACGGTAGCATAAGTAATTCTTCCACTCAGTCTAAAAAATGCTAATACTCTAAAGAGTAAAGACAATGGAGGTTGTTCCGCATATGGAAGGAAATTTAGTTGAAAATCGCGACTATACCCTGATTATCGATAAAAGTGATAGTATGCATATCAACGATCAACCTGGAGGGAAGAGTCGTTGGGAGGCTGCTTTTGAATCCACCTTAGCATTAGCCAAAAAATGTGAAGAAATAGACCCAGACGGCATTACCGTGTATTTATTTTCTGGTCGCTTTAGAAGATACGATAACGTAACTTCAGAGAAAGTAACCCAAATCTATGAAGAAAATGAACCAATGGGCCGATCTAAACTGGCTGAAGTGCTACAAGATGCCCTCGAAAACTACTTTGAACGTAAAGCAGCAGGAGAAGCAAAACCCAATGGGGAAACAATGCTAATTATTACCGATGGTGATCCAGATGACCGTAAAGCTGTAATGCGGCTCATTATTGAAGCAACCCAGCTCATTGAGCGCGACGAAGAACTAGGAATTTCCTTTATTCAAGTTGGGAAAGACAAAAAAGCAACTGCATATCTGAAAGCACTAGATGATCAACTTCAAAGTGCTGGAGCAAAATTTGATATCGTCGATACAGTTCCCATGGATAAAATGGAAAACATGAGTTTAACTGATGTTCTCCTCAATGCTCTTATCGACTAGGTTCAGTTATCAATTATCAGTTATCACTGGTCTGAGCACAAATGAACAATCAACCATCAACCATCAACTATCCTTTACATTCCTTAAAATCAGGTAAGTGGTTTAAGCTTATCTGTGGCGCTAGTTACCAACATTTGCCAGCGGTTAGAAGTCTCACCTTAGCATACACACTAGCAGGTGCTGACTGTATCGACGTAGCCGCTGATCAGGCAGTGATCACAGCAGCAAAGGAAGGGTTGAAAATAGCTAACAGTCTGCAAAAAAAAGCAGCAGCTTTCGGGTTAACTCCAGGAAAACCTTGGTTAATGGTAAGTGTGAATGATGGCGAAGACCCCCATTTCCGCAAAGCATTCTTTGATGTAACCCTGTGTCCTCCAGATTGTCCTCGCCCCTGTGAAAAGATTTGCCCAGCAGCAGCCATTGATTTTTCTGGAGTCATAGCCAGTAGGTGTTATGGTTGTGGTAGATGCTTATCAGTATGTCCCCAAGAATTAATTGTAGCTCAGTCTGATGTATCAAAAAGGGAGGCGATCGCCCCTTTAATTGCCAGAATGGGGATTGATGCTTTAGAAATTCACACCCAAGTAGGACATGAGGCAGATTTTCAGGCATTGTGGCAAGTAATTTTACCACAAATTGACAAGCTCAAACTCCTAGCCATTAGTTGCCCAGACAGTCCAGATTTAATCCCATATCTCCAATACCTCTATAATCTAATGAGTCCCTTACCTTGTCCTTTAATTTGGCAAACGGATGGTCGTCCTATGAGTGGAGATCTTGGCAAAGGAACTACCAGTGCAACTGTAAAACTAGGGCAAAAAGTACTTACGGCTAACCTACCAGGATATGTGCAATTAGCAGGCGGAACCAACAATCATACAGTAAGCAAACTCAAAGCAAAAGGACTACTTGCGCCCACGCCCTTGACAAAGGCCAGGGGAATTGAAAGTTGGCAAAGAAATTACCAATCCCAATTTGTAGCAGGAATTGCTTATGGTAGTTACGCCCGTTCTCTCCTAGCACCCCTATTAGAAAAATTAGTCAAAATGAATGATAATCAACTAGAAAATCACCCCGATTTATTAAAAGAAGCTGTAATCACAGCCTCTACCCTAGTTTCGCAAATCAAAAACTGATTGATCCCATTCACCAACACCATTTGTTATGGTAAATAGCAGAAGCAACAACTGTTTAACGAAATCGCCCTTGATGCCAGAAGAAAAACTACCAGCACACAGGATGCAGATTACAGACGATCTGAATAAGTTACTAGATACTTTACCAGTCGAGATTCGCACAGAAATTAATCGGCATCCAAAAAAAGATTATTTGATTGAAGTAGTGATGGATTTAGGAAGAATCCCAGAAGCTCGTTTCCCAGATGAAGTATCAGATCTGGGGGAAACACCAATCAGCAAAGAAGATTTAAAACATTGTGTCGAGCAAGTTGGTAGCTTTAGTGGCGATAACAGAGCAGGAATTGAAAGGACGCTCCACCGCATTAGTGCTATCCGTAATCGGACAGGTGAGATTATTGGCTTAACCTGCCGTATTGGGCGCTCAGTATTTGGCACAATTGTGATGATTCGTGAATTGGTGGAAAGTGGACGCTCAATACTGCTACTCGGTCGTCCTGGAGTGGGAAAAACCACCGCCCTGCGAGAAATAGCGAGAGTTTTAGCCGATGACCTAAAAAAACGAGTGGTAATTATTGACACCTCTAACGAAATTGCAGGAGATGGAGATATTCCCCACCCCGCCATCGGTCGCGCTCGTAGAATGCAGGTAGCTAGCCCCGAATTACAACATCAGGTGATGATTGAAGCAGTGGAAAACCATATGCCAGAGGTAATTATTATCGATGAAATTGGCACAGAATTGGAAGCTTTGGCTGCTCGTACCATCGCCGAAAGAGGTGTACAATTAGTGGGAACTGCCCACGGTAATCAAATAGAAAACCTGATTAAAAACCCCACTTTATCTGATTTAGTTGGGGGGATTCAAGTAGTAACATTAGGAGATGAAGAAGCACGCCGTCGGGGTTCGCAAAAAACTGTATTAGAACGGAAAGCACCCCCAACTTTTGAAATTGCCGTAGAAATGCTCGAAAGACAACGCTGGGTTGTCCATGAAGATGTAGCTTTGACTGTTGATAACTTACTGCGGGGAAGAGAACCAGTTCTCCAAGTGAGAACAGTCAGTGATAACGGCGAGGTGACAATTACTGAAGAGAAGATCAGGGAATCGACCAATGGAAGTTTGGGAAAAACTACACAAGTGGCAAGTCCCATGATACCAAAGGGTTTACGAGCTTCAGGCAGAATGAGTCCAGTTGTTCCCTTAGATTATGATTTTGAGCAGATGCTAGAACAATCTTGGCATCAAGAAGAAGCTTTTACTCCTAAAGTACGCACACCAGGGCCAAATGGAGAAGATTGGCCAGTGTATATTTATCCCTATGGCATTGGGCGAAGTCAGTTAGATCAAGTAATTGATGTGCTAAATATGCCAGTAGTCTTGACTAAAGACCTGGATCATGCAGATGCTGTGTTGACCTTGCGCAGTCACGTGAAAAACCATTCCAAACTCCGCACCATTGCCAAAACTCGTCAAGTTCCCATCCACGCTATTAAATCTAACACCATCTCCCAAATAACTCGTGGACTTCAGCGTCTGATTGGCATGGATGACCCAAAAATACCAGAGGCAGCCGATATTCGTTTATTTACCCAAAATGGAGGAGAAGATGAAATTGAAGCACTAGAAGAGGCGAGGCTAGCAGTGGAAGAAATAGTTATCCCATTGGGACAGCCAGTGGAGTTATTACCGCGATCGCCAAAAGTACGGAAAATGCAGCACGAGTTAGCCGAACATTATCGCCTTCGCTCAGATAGTTTTGGTGAAGAACCTAACCGTCGTCTGCGCATTTATCCTGCGTAGTTTAGTTAACAATATTGATAAAATCATTGATAATTGATCATTGAATAGCTATGGGAATGGGAAGATCAGCGTGGATATATCAATAGGTCGGGGTAAAACAGTTAGAAGAGCCTACGGAATAGATGAAATTGCACTTGTCCCTGGAGTGCGCACTTTAGACCCCAGTTTGGCAGATACCCACTGGGAAATAGGCTCAATTAAAAGAGAAATTCCGATCATTGCTAGTGCTATGGATAGCGTGGTGGATGTGCGGATGGCTGTGTTGCTTGCAGAATTAGGGGCAATGGGAGTTCTGAATTTAGAGGGTATCCAAACCCGTTATGGTGAGTGTGAACCCATCTTAGACAAAATTATCTCAGTGGGGAAGTCTGAGTTTGTAGGCCTGATGCAGGAACTCTATGCCGAACCTATTAAACCAGAATTGATCCAAGAGCGGATCGGGGAAATTAAAAAACAAGGTGGTATTGCAGCAGTAAGTTTAACTCCTGCAGGAGCAGTGAGGTTTGGGGAAACAGTAGCCAATGCTGGGGCTGATTTATTGTTTATCCAAGCTACAGTGGTTTCCACTGCTCACCTCTCTCCTAAGTCAGTGTCCCCTTTAAACTTAGCTCAATTTTGCCAGGAGATGCCCATGCCCGTGGTTTTGGGTAACTGTGTAACTTATGAGGTTGCGCTAAATTTAATGCAAGCAGGTGCAGCAGCTATTCTCGTGGGAATCGGCCCTGGAGCTGCTTGTACTTCTCGTGGGGTTTTGGGAGTGGGTATTCCCCAGGCTACAGCAGTAGTTGACTGTGCCGCAGCCAGAGCTGATTTTGCAGCAGAAACTGGTAAATATGTCCCTGTAATTGCTGATGGCGGGATTATTACTGGGGGGGATATTTGTAAGTGCCTTGCCTGTGGTGCTGATGCAGTAATGATTGGTTCTCCCATTGCCAGGGCTAAAGAGGCTCCAGGAAGGGATTATCATTGGGGAATGGCTACCCCTAGTCCAGTTTTGCCTCGTGGTACTCGTATTAACGTTGGGACTACGGGAACCTTGAAGGAAATTCTCATCGGACCTGCTAAACTCGACGATGGGACTCACAACCTTTTGGGAGCGCTCAAAACCAGTATGGGAACTTTAGGGGCAAAGAATATTCAGGAAATGCAGCAGGTAGAAATTGTTATTGCCCCTTCTTTGCTTACTGAGGGGAAGGTTTATCAAAAAGCTCAACAGTTGGGGATGGGGAAATAAGTTGATGGTTGATAGTTGATAGTTGATGGTTGATGGTTGATGGTTGATAGTTGATAGTTGATAGTTGATGGTTGATAGTTGATAGTTGATTGTTGATTTTTAACCATTAACCATTAACCATGTTGCTCGTTGATAGTTAATAGTTGATAGTTGATTTTTAACCATCAACCATCAACCATTAACCATTAACCATCAACCATTAACCATTAGAAAAGGAAAATGTTACTAGCGGCTAAGGTAGGAGCGCCTGTTAAAGTAGCTATCTGTACCTGGGCTACTCCTCCTGGTTTATTCCCATCGATATCGAAGAACAATGCTCCATTGTTATCATTGTAGATAAAGCGGTCATTGCGATCGCCTGCACCAGTCCCAATCACAAACTGACTCGTAGCTAAAGTTCTGTTTGCTTTGAGTCCACCCTTAAAACCACTAGCATCTATGCGTATCTGGTCTTTTTGACTAGATTTGAAGTCTTTGATAGTATCCAGTTTTTCCAAAGTGGAGTTAAAGATAAACCAATCTTCACCAGCACCGCCTGTGAGTTGATCATTTCCTGTACCGCCTGTAAGCTGATCATTTCCTGCACCGCCTGTGAGTTGATCATTTCCTGCACCGCCTGTGAGCTGGTCATTACCATTGCCACCCGTGAGGATATCATTACCACCAGCACCATTGAGCTTGTTATTCCCATTGTTTCCCGTCAGGGAATTATTCAGAGTATTTCCTGTTCCATTAATGTTTCCTGCGCCTGTGAGCACCAGTTTTTCTACGTTGTTTCCCAGGGTGTTGGTTACACTGGAGCGTACCTCATCTGTTCCTGCATTAGCTGCTTCTGTTACTACGTCAAGAACTCTATCTACGACATAGACATCGTTTCCTGCACCTCCTATCATTGTATCATTACCTGTTTTCCCGTCCAGAGTGTTATTCCCATTATTTCCCGTCAGGGAATTATTCAGAGTATTTCCTGTTCCATTAATGTTTCCTGCGCCTGTGAGCACCAGTTTTTCTACGTTATTTCCCAGGGTGTTGGTTACACTGGAGCGTACCTCATCTGTTCCTGCATTAGCTGCTTCTGTTACTACATCTTTGTTTTGAGCGACAATGTAGATATCGTTTCCTGTACCTCCTGCCATCTTATCATTGCCTGTACCACCATCTAGGATATCGTTTCCTGTACCACCGTTGAGCTGGTCATTGCCTGCATCACCATTCAAGCGATCCTTTCCTGCATCACCGTTGAGCTGGTCATTACCTCCTAAACCATTGATCTGATCATTTCCTCCTAAACCGTTGATCACATCATTTTTGGCTGTTCCATTAATCACATCGTTTCCTGGTGTGCCGTTAATTGGTGCGTTTCCCAGTAACTCGGCGATCGCCGCATCTGCTTGAATCAAACCATAGCCAGTTCCATTATCAAACCCAGGATCAGATCCTGCAGTAAAAGGATCATTCATATCCAGTGCAGTCTTTTCTAAAGCTGCATAGATTTCTTCTGGCGTTGCGTTTGGTTTCGCTTCGAGCATGAGCGCTGCTACTGCTGCTGCATGGGGAGCGGCGGCGGAAGTACCAAAGAAATTGGGAAACCCATCACCTTCTACATCGCTACCAAAAAAGGTGGTATTAGTTCCATCGG
>JADQBC010000085.1 GCA_016903655.1 Gomphosphaeria aponina SAG 52.96 = DSM 107014 | reverse complement strand
CCAGGGCGGTTAGGTGTACGATTCCAGGCTCTAACTGCCAAGCCTTTTTGTGCTAAATTGGCACTCATGGGGCCACCCATTACCCCTAGTCCGAGAAAAGCTATGTTTTTGTGCATAAATAGTTTTAGTTATTTTAGGCATCACGGAATTTAAAATCAATTGATCAAGTATTGAATTTGAAGCTCCACTGAATCTAAGCTTAATACTGGATTTTACCGTTTATTTTTCTTAAAAATCCCTTGTCTATCTCACTCACATTAGACATCTCCAGAAAATAAAATTAAACTCGCTTGCCCAAGGGGCAAGGCCTGCGGCCATCGTAGTAAGGGCAAAGCGCCCTTCTCAACCCTAATAATTGGAGATGTCTATTGCCAACTGTTTCCCATAATAACTATTAAATAAGTAATTAGACCTTTTGCGAGAAGTCCAAACTTAAAATGGTCATCCTGAGCGCCAGCGAAGGATCTCGGAGATCCTTCGCTGGCGCTCAGGATGACAGTTTTTCGTAATTTCGCAAGAGTGTCAATTAAGCGGTTTGATTAGGAATAAATTAACTTGGTTACATTAGTATAGTTTCGTTCCCCATACTTGGCTTCTATTACTGCATCTAGTAGACCTTTTGCGAAAGTAGTGTTAACCCCCCCTACCCCCCCGCGGGCTCGGGGGGGAGAAATGCTTGGAATGTAGGGCTCCCTCCCCGAACCCGCGGGGAGGGTTGGGGTGGGGTTTTTTACGGTTTCGCAAAAGGTCTAGTAAATCATACAGCTTATTCACCAATCTGTCCCCCAGGTTAAATTTATGTTTTTTTATTGCCTTAATCATACATATTATTGGATTAAATCATAAGTCTTTTGCCTAATTGACAAACCCATTCCCTTAATCTCTCTAATCTTTACTTGTGTATGGGTTAAAACAATAAAACATACTACTTCCTTAGAAAATCTCCCCGCCTATAGGCGGGATCAGGAAGGGAAAAGGGGAAAAGGGGAAAAGATCAAAGGGCTAAGAAATACTGGCGAAAGCAAGAGCAATACGAAACCCGTAGTACTCGTACCTGCGGTCGCGCGCATCCCCGTAGCGGTACGCCGAAGCACATGTAGTGGCGGGGCGGTCGTGAGCACCACCTCGCTCTACGTTTGTCTGATTATTATTGTTTGTTACTGGTTTACCGTTTCTGGGTACACTGTTTAAGTTATCTACCCAATCATCTTCGCACCATTCAAACACATTCCCTATTATATCATACAGTCCCCAGGGATTTGGTTCTTTCTCTCCCACAGGATGAGTCTCTTGATTACTATTATCCTTGAACCAAGCGTAATTGTCAAGATCTGAGGCATTATTTCCAAAGAAATACTCTGTAGTTGTACCACCTCGGCAAGCATATTCCCATTCCGCTTCACTGGGTAGCCTGAATTTTTGCCCAGTTTTCCCTGAGAGCTTCTGGCAAAATTCTTGGGCCATATCCCAGGATACAGATTCCACTGGGCGCTTACTTCCTTTAAAGTGAGAAGGATTATCACCCATAACTGCTTCCCACTGCTCTTGAGTTACAGGATATTTGCCCATGAGAAAAGATTCTATGTGAATTTGGGCTTGCCCTCCCATGAGAAAACTCCCAGCTGGAATAGCCACAAAATCCATTGTTACTCCATTTCCTATAGAGAAGGTTTCATCTTTTTCTTCGGGTTCGCTCTCTACTTCTACTTGCGGTAAATAAGGAATATTGCCAAAACGACTGAAAAGTTTCCAACCTTCCAAAAGACTATTAATCCTGTTCCATGTACTTAGATCAATATTTTCCCCATCCTTGACTATTGCTAATAACTGCTTTACCGAATCCAAAAAAGGCTTATCTTCTTGATAAAAAATCCGCTTTAAAAGTTGACAATCCTCATCATTATCCAGATCAAAGACTTTATCTGATGCTCCAGTATTTGCTTGTAACCAATCAGTAACGGCTGCCTCGCACTGTTTGAAAGCTAAATACTTATACTCACTGGGCAAATTAGCTAAAGATAAGGCTAACTGCATCCGTATTTCTCCTGGTAAACAATGAGCAGCGTCGGATTTTAAACTATCATAAAACTGCCCGTAAGTTGTCACAATTTTAGCAATTGTCTCCTGCCAAAATTTTGGAGTTAACAGAAAATGATTTTGATACTTCTCTAACAAATAAGGGATTAAACTAGGCAATAAAGGAGGATTTTCCCAAGAATTACCCAAAAAGAGCATATCTGCATAAAGTCCGATAGCCAAACAATGCCAGACCGCTAAGTATTGATAAAAAATCTTGTAATCTCCTATAGTAATTTTATATTGTTTGGGTACATTAGAAGTATCAATGCCGTGTTGTTCTAATTCCCTCTTTTCTGCTAATTCCCTGTAATAAATTTGTAAATTTTCTTCATTTACCCCTCCCATAGTTTTAATATAGGCTTCATCTTTTTTGAGTAGCTCCAATTTTTGACGAGTTACTTCCCACTCTAAAGCCCTTTGTTTTGCTGAACTATAAAGTAACTCAGAAAAAGATATACCTGATAAAATAGACGATTGGATATAAGAAGTATCCCCACTATTCCAATAGCCTAAACCAAAATGAAGCTCCCCTAAAGGAATTTTTGATTCTAAAACTAACACAGGAATACTTTTTAATTGGGCATGAATAGATTGTAACGCCGATCCTCCCCCTTGTTTCTTGGATATCCAGGAACCATCTAACAATTGAACAGGATATTGTTTACTATTTAAGTAACCTTGATGGAGAAATTGCTCAATTTCCTTAGCTAAAAAACTCTCATAACCATCATTATAAGGTTTACCTGTACTAGAATCATAATCTAAAATAGGCGGTGCAAGAAATACTTTTAAGGGCATTATGCCATGAGCAAAAGAGTTTTCTAATAAATCACAAGCTAAATTATTAATAGGGGATTTATCCGCTCTCATTCTTTCTCGCATTTGTATTAAAGCGTTTTGATTCTGAATATTGGTTAATTCTCGTTGGAAATTTTGCTGTATTTGTAAAAGGTCAAGTTGAATTATTTTTTCTTGTTGAAGGCGCCATTTTTGAAAGTCTAAATTTTCTTGATTAATAGCCCCATTAACTTGCGCCCGATAAGCCTCAATTTCCTTTATTCTTTCGTGACTAAGTTCGGCTAATTCTCTTTGAAATTGTTGATCGTCTCTTTGTTGCAATACTGCAAATTTCATCTGCTGATATTGTAATTCTGCACTATGCTCTTTACTTAGTTGAGCAATATCTTGAGAAGAACTTCGATTTAACTGACTAATAGATTCAGGGGATTTACGATTTTTATGGGATGACCAACCATTGACAACACTGGATACTAAGGCACTGAGTCCATAACCTATAATCTCAAAAAGCATATTTTTTATTTCTCCAATCTTAATTATTTTAAACAGAAATTTAATTAAGAAGAGACAGGCTAGAAGCCTATCCCACATTTATAACTAACTTCAAGGGCCTATGTCCTGACTTTGAACCATAGTTTTTGATGTCATGGTAAGCAACATTCTCATAGGTTCCATCGCTGGTTTGTACAACCATCATTACCATTACTTTTCATTACCGTACCACGTAAAAGTCTTGTTTTGTTCATTATACATTTTTTTTATCTGAAATTGGTAGCCCTGTAGAAATAGTGGTTTTTGCCTTTTCACTCTGAATAAGGGTTATACCAACTTGGATCACTACTTTTACAGGACTACCTGAATTTTTTCTTTCAAAAGTTCAAGGATAGATTAGACCTTTTGCGAAAGTAGTGTTAACCCCCCCTACCCCCCCGCGGGCTCGGGGGGGAGAAATGCTTGGAATGTAGGGCTCCGGACCCTTGGTAAGGGGAGGGTTGGGGTGGGGTTTTTTACGGTTTCGCAAAAGGTCTATTTATGTTGATTCGCTTTTTGGGGAACATTAAGCACCTCTAAAAAAATAGAAGTATCTATTAAACAAATTGCACTCATTAGAGAGCTTCTTCCTGTTCTAAATGTTTTAACCACTGCAGAGCATCTATTTGACGTTGTTCTGCCGTTGAATTGTCCTTCAAAAATCTATCTAATATTTGTTTAGTCATCAACTGGCCAAGGGGACCTTGGGCAATCAGTGCGGGAAAACGTTCCAAATCTGCTAATCGGACAATTCGACTATCTCCCTCTTGGGGATCTCGGTAACAACAGAGTACATCTCCTAGCGCATTGTCTGGCACTGCATCGAGTAAAGCTGGATTATGGGACGTAATCAGTACCTTGAGTTGTCTTTCTGTGGAGATTGTCTGAATTTGCTTGACCAGATTATCTGCTCGGCTAGGATGAACACCATTATCAATCTCTTCGATAATCACAAAGGTTCCAGGAGCCGCACTTAACAGAGTCGCACCAATTGCTAAAACCCTCAGAGTGCCATCTGAGAGTAAAGGAGCATCGATCTGGCTTTCATGGTGCCCAAAGGACTCCACGAGCCTCACCATCACATCATTGCGTTCTGTGATGATGAAATCAATATCGGTAATATCCTGCTCTGGCAAGGAACGGATAAAGTCTAGTAATTTGTTTTTCTCTCCTTTCTCACAGAGTGAATAGAGAACACTGGAAAGATTAGCTCCATCTTCTTTGATGTCATCATCTTTGGCGTAGGCATAATCCCTCATGGCGGCTGGACGAGGGTCGAGAAAAACCATATTTCTCAGGGTTTCTCGCATAACTTTAGTAACGGCTGGGATAGTCTTTTGTGAGCGAGCATGGGCTTGTTCAAAACGGCTTGGGGTTTCCAATTGATAAAAAATGGCTTGCCGATTCGAGCAGGGAATATGAGGCTTATTTTTACCTTTGTTGAAATTGTTATACATCACACTAATCTCATCAGTGTGCGGATTGGGCGAACCATCAATTTTGTACAGTGGGATTGCTTCTGTGGGGCTGGTAATGGTTTCCCCTTTTACGATCAGTTGGTCTGATAGCTGCCCAATTTCAATCTCAAAATCCGTCCAGTCATCGGGGGCATTATCAATATGTACGCCCAAAGTAAAACATTTGTCTGGCTGACCGTCTTTCTCCCCATAACAGTAAAGATCTGTTAATTTTCCACGGAGGACTGCATTACCTCCCTGAATGTTACGCTCAATATCATCTAACCGACTCCCTTTAGCCAACCAGGATAGTAACCGAATCGCTTCTAATGCGTTACTCTTACCTGACGCATTGGGTCCTATCAAAAAGGTGGTAGCTGCCAAAGATAGCGTGGCTTTTCGATAGCTTTTGAAATTGCGAAGAGTCACTGATGTTAACATATTGCCTACCTATTGAATTTTGAAATTATTTATAGTTTCAAACTAATTTGGTAATTGATAGCCCTATTTATATTATCTAATTATGATAAATGTGAACCAAGCATCTTTACTACTTCATCTTATTTAAGTAATTAGACAATATTAATTACATGGGTGAGGGCGGGTTTTGAACAATCAATTTTTATAACATAGGTTATCCCGCTGGCCCGCCCCGTAAGAAATTCTGTAAATAATTTTGTCCACCTACTTATTAGACATGAGTGCGAAACTAAAACCCAAATCAATTTTTATATGTATTTCATGTAAAACTCTCCCTACTCCCCCCTCCCTACTCCCTACTAAAGATAGGCGGGGTGAAAGCTTTGGTAAAAAAGGGTTTGAGTCAGTTGTTACATTAATTTCATAGATAAACCAATCCGATTTAGCTTTTCATTCACTTCTAAAACTCGCACTTTTACCACCTGTCCCACCTTAACAATTTCATTGGGATCACTGACAAATTTATCAGCTAATTGGGAGATATGTACTAACCCATCTTGATGTACTCCCACATCGACAAATGCCCCAAAATTAACTACATTGGTCACAATTCCTTCTAATTCCATTCCCTCTTTTAAATCCCTAATTTCCTTTACTCCTTCTCTAAAAGTTGCATACTTAAATTCTGCCCGAGGATCTCTGCCTGGTTTTTCTAACTCTTTAATGAGATCTTGTAAGGTGGGCAACCCTATACTATCAGTTACATATTGCCGTAAATCCAGATTTTTGAGCCGAGAACCTAGCTGGGTAATATCAGATAAAGGAGTGTTTAAAGAAGAAGCGATCGCCTCTACCACGCCATAACTCTCTGGATGGACTGCTGTATTATCTAAGATATTTTCTCCATCCCGAATCCGCAGAAAACCTGCAGCCAATTCAAAGGTTTTTGCCCCTAGTTTGTTCACTTTTAGTAATTCTTTTCTATTTCTAAACGCTCCCTTTTCATTGCGATAACTCACAATATTATTGGCGATGGTTTGGTTAACTCCCGAAACAAACATTAACAACTCTTTGGAAGCTGTATTTAAATCTACTCCAATATAATTTACACAGCTTTCTACTGTGTCATCTAGCTTTTTCTGCAGTAATTTTTGGTCAACATCATGTTGATATTGCCCTACCCCAATAGATTTTGGCTCTATTTTGACTAACTCCGCTAAAGGATCTTGTAATCGTCTGCCAATACTAATAGCACCTCTCACTGTTACATCCAAATCAGGAAACTCAGAGATAGCCACGTTACTGGCAGAATAAATAGACGCACCTGACTCATTTACTATTACTTTAATAGGTATTTTGGGTTTTGCTCCATGGGTTGCCCCCACATTTAGCTGTTTCTTTTCTCTACTTGCTAAAACCTCAGTAATAAACTCATCAGTCTCCCGTGAAGCTGTACCATTTCCAATAGCAATTAACTCTATTTGATACTTTTCCATGAGATTTGTTACTGTTTCAGCCGCCAGCAGACGTTTTTGATTTCCTGTATGGGGGAAAATTGCCTGATACTCTAAAAATTGTCCCGTTGCTGACAGAATAACTACTTTACAACCAGTACGAAAACCTGGATCAATTGCTAAGGTGGGTTTCATTCCTGCAGGAGGAGACAGTAACAACTCCCGCAAATTAGCTTCAAAAGTTTTGATTGATTCCCTATCCGCCCAAGCTTTTTTTTCTGAGCGCACTTCCCTAATTATACCAGGTTTGATCAGTCGGTTAAAACTATCTTTGACCATTTCCCTATAAAAATCTCGCACTGCACTAATTTGGGTTTTAATTTCCTGTGACTCCAGGTAATTTATTGCCTGTACCTCATCGAAATTAATATCAACCACTAAAATTTTTTCTGCTTCCCCTCGGAATAAAGCCAAAATATTGTGGGGGGCAATTTTAGTTAATTTATTCTGAAAATTACGGTACATTTCAAATTTGCTAGTACCTTCCCCATAGTCATCTTTAATCCGCGAAACAAATACTCCATTTTGGAGTATAAATTCTCTTAAATAAGCCCGTAAATCTGCTTTTTCTGCCACTTCTTCTGCGAGAATATCAGCAGCACCTTGCAGAGCATCTTCTACGGTGGAAACTTCCTCAGTCAGATATTTTTCTGCTTCTTTTTCTAAAGACAAAGGTGGGGCTTGGGGATGGTTAAGGGTTTTGATAAATTCTGCTAGGAGAGTTAACCCTTTTTCCCTCGCTGCAGTTGCTTTTGTCCGTCGTTTCGGTTTATAGGGTAAGTAGAGATCTTCCAATTCATTTTTTTGTAAACAAGCTGTTATTTTTGCTTGTAACTCCTCTGTGAGTTTTTCTTGAGCGGCGATCGCCTCTAAAATCACCTTTTTACGGTTTTCCAACTCTTCTAAATAAGTAAAACGCTCCTGAATATTTCTGAGTTCAATTTCATTTAATGCTCCCGTACGCTCTTTCCGATAACGGGCAATAAAAGGAATAGTCGCCCCTTCTGCCAATAATTCTAAAGCACTATTGACATTTTTAGGATTGATACATAATTCGTTTGCGATTATTTGAGTAATATTGAGCATTTTAATTCAAATTGGTGAGGGAGATATTTAGCGAACGTGAAACTCAATCACATTTTCCCGAATAATAACATCATAATTACCAAAAAAATCTTGTCCGAGCAGACCAATAGGAAGAGCGGGAGCGATGGCCACTAATACATCTTTTGCCACCACTCCCCCAACAGCAACCATTGCTACACGGCCTGTAGGAAAAGGTACATTATTTTCACTTGGAGTATGAACGATAATAACTCCTTCTTGTTTAACAGCTAAAATAGCTGCCATTTCTGGAGTTAATACCGTCCCACTCGCCCCCGTATCTACCATCATTTCAAAAGTATGTTTCCCATTAAAAGTAACATCAATCACTGGAATACCAGCCTCACGACGTTTGATCCGCACTTGAAACTCTCCTGGGGTAGAATTTGGTTGGGGTGAATTTTCCTCACCACACAGATATCCCAAATCAATTTGTTGACCATTAGCATCAAGCATAAAACACCCTTGATCTTCTTGGGATAAAGATACTTGGGGCAGAAAAATTACCCCAGCAATTAAAATAGCCTTGACAATTTTTTTCATGGCATTTATTTTTGAGAGACTATGAAACTGATAATTAGACATGAGTGCGAAACTAAAACCCAAATCAATTTTTATATTTATTTCATGTAAAACTCTCCCTACTCCCCCCTCCCTACTAAAGATATGCCTGCTGTGAATGTCTATTGAGGAATAATTTTAGGAGTGGGCGAGTTTTGCACTTTGGTAATTTAAGTTATTCCGACAGTTGGACGTTTCAACCAGGGGGCCAACTCATCAGGCGATCGCCTAAAATATGGAAATGGAGATGATCAACAGTTTGACCACCATCAACACCATTGTTACACACAACTCGATAACCATTACTCAAGCCCACTTGTTGAGCAACTTTTTTAACACTCAAAAGTAAATGACCCAAAAGTGCTTGATCTTCTATTGTTGCTTCATCCAACTTAGAAATTGGCTTTTTCGGAATTACTAAAATATGAATTGGTGCTTGGGGGTTAATGTCTTTAAATGCTAAAGTCAAATCATCCTCATACACAAGATCTACAGGGATTTCCCCACGGATGATTTTGCCAAATATAGTATCGCTCATGCTATTTGCTCAATTAAACCTATTCTTAAGATATAATATATTGGTATCAGAAAAACTCAAAACCCATAATGATCGAGGGAGTGGGATGCTTGCGAGAGTTTGGAGTGCGTCGCTAGTTGGTATTGATGCTGTTAAAGTAGGCGTGGAAGTAGATGTAGGTGGGGGACTGCCCAAAACTATTGTAGTTGGCTTACCAGATACAGCAGTACAAGAATCGAAAGAAAGAGTGAAAGCAGCCTTAAAAAATGCAGGGTTTGCTTTTCCCCAGCGGAATATTGTCATTAACCTCACCCCAGCGGACTTACGCAAAGAAGGCCCAAGTTTTGACTTAGCCATCAGTGTAGGTGTTTTAGTGGCCTCAGAACAGGTAGATGGTGAATTATTGGGAGATCATTTATTTTTAGGGGAAGTTTCCCTTGATGGCAGTTTACGCCCAGTAGCGGGAGTTTTACCCATCGCCGCGGCGGCCGCTGGCTTAGGTATTTCGGGGTTAGTAGTACCTGCGAACAACGCCAGAGAAGCGGCCATAGTCGAGGATGTAAAAGTTTATGCTTTGCGGGATCTTGCAGAAGTAGCAGATTTTCTCAATCACCCAGAAAAATATCCATCAGTAGAGTTAGACGCACAAGCAGAATTAACGCCCAACTTTGCCCATATTCCCAACTTAAAAGATGTTAAAGGACAAGCGCATGCTCGTCGCGCTCTAGAAATAGCGGCTGCAGGAGGACATAATTTAATCTTTGTGGGCCCGCCTGGAAGTGGGAAAACTATGTTAGCACGACGCTTACCTGGTATTCTCCCCCCATTAAACTTTGAAGAAGCGCTCGAAGTTTCCCAAATTCATTCAGTAGCTGGGTTTCTGAAGGATAGAGGTTCTCTAATTAAGGAAAGACCATTTCGCAGTCCCCATCATTCAGCATCTGGCCCTGCATTGGTGGGAGGGGGGAGTTTTCCCCGCCCAGGAGAGATATCTTTAGCCCATCGGGGGGTGTTATTTTTAGATGAGCTAACTGAATTTAAGCGCAATGTATTAGAATTTTTGCGACAGCCCCTAGAAGATGGATATGTTTCTATCTCCCGTACCCGTCAATCAGTGATTTTTCCTGCCCAATTTACTTTAATAGCCAGTACTAATCCCTGTCCTTGTGGGTATTATGGCGACCCCATCCAACAGTGTACCTGTTCCCCCCGCCAAAGAGAACAATATTGGGCAAAACTTTCAGGGCCATTAATGGATCGCATTGACTTACAAGTAGCTGTCAATCGCTTAAAACCAGAAGAAATGATTAGCCAGGGAATAGGAGAAGAGTCACAACCAGTGAGAGAAAGAGTAGCTCAAGCACGCGATCGCGCTCGTTATAGGTTTCAAGGAGAAACAAAAGTGAGTTGTAATGCTGAAATGACTACGAGCCACCTCAGACGTTTTTGCCAATTAGATGATGTTAGCAATCAAATATTAGAAGGAGCAATTAATAAATTAGGACTATCAGCTAGAGCAATGGATAGAATTTTAAAAGTATCCCGCACTATTGCTGATTTAGCTGGGGATAATGATATAAAAACTACTCACGTAGCTGAAGCAGTTCAATATCGCACAATAGAGCGCATGAAATGAATTAGATTGATAGTTATACTCTAAACGGATAAGAACTTAACTTTTTTGAATGATTGGAAATTCCAAGTTAGAAGTGTGGCGAGTTGATCTTTTTTTAATGTATTAGCAGTATTAAGACAATTATTATAGCAAAGAGGGGAATAGTATTGACATTATCAAAATCTAAAACTTAATAATAGTAAGGGTTTTCCTTCTGCCTTCTGCCCTCTGCCGATCGCGCTTCTGCTATAATTGCAATTTTCAAATCATCATTAATGTTTTTTAACAGTAATAAAAAAATGCTATAGCAAAGAGGGGAATAGTATTGACATTATCAAAATCTAAAACTTAATAATAGTAAGGGTTTTCCTTCTGCCTTCTGCCCTCTGCCGATCGCGCTTCTGCTATATTGATGGAGAGTAAAAAATTATTGGTGTTAAAACCTGATTTTATCTAAGATATACCAAGATATTTTTCTGGTTTTGGTAGAGGGAGAAAATATGCCCAACCACAGTCTAGGTTTTAGGAAAATGGCGAACTGGTTTAATAAACGTTTAATCCCCCATTGAAATAAAAAAAGCATTAACAATGCTGCAATTATTTTTAAGAAATTCAGGGGAATTAAAAGCAGCCCTACTACTATTACTAACAATAAAGCTAAACCCCAAGCTAACCCATTTAACCTGTTTTTTCTTATGGGTAAGTTGGCTAATATTTGCTCAACTAACCAATAATGGGCTGTCATTATTTCTTGGGTTAATTCTGGATTTTCTAAACAATGCTGAGAAATTTGATTAATAATTTTTCCCTCTAAAAAAATAACACTTTTAAATATTGCTACCTTTGATTCATCTTGCTGATAATAACTACAAAATGTTAAGCCAGATGTAACTAAAGCCAACCGCCGCAAATCTGAGCGATACTTTAAAGTAAGTTTCAGTTGTTTTTTCTGGCTTTTTAATTGGGTAATTGCCTTGAGAGTATCTTGATTGAAATAAAAATAAACACTCTCTGCTTGAGTAATTTCTAGCCATGATTCAAAGATAAGCTGTTGCACCTGTTATTACTTATATTAATCTTTGGAAAATTTCCAGGATAAATCCTAAAAGTCCCCGCCATTGTTTTTGCCCTATTTCTACACTGTGTTTGTGTATTTTCAATAGTATTTCTTGTTGGGGATGGTCAAATATTTCTTGGGCGTAACGATTAATAATATTTCCATCTATCTGAATTATAGTTTGGGCGAAAATAATATCATTTATGCCTGGTTTTTGTTCGGGATTTTTCAGCAGTAATTTATTCCGATAATCTAAGGAGGTTTTCAGTTCCCTTAGCTTCCTTAAACTGCGCAAAAAACGACTATCATGGAGGAGCATTTGCACTTCGATTATTTCTGAAGAAATGCCTGATTTCATTGGGGATGGGAGTCGGGTTTCAATTGCATCAAAGTTGGGGTTGGGATGGTTGAGAATTGGGTTAACTTCTCTCACTGCTGACTGTTCATAAAAATCTGAACTTGGATCACTGAGGAGAAGGGCGTATTCTAATTCTAGGTTTTTTCGCAGTGCTAAATAGCGATCGCGCAGTGATTCGTGTATTTCTTGTTCTGCTAAATATTGTCTGGAAATGGCGTAAATATCTCGATAAGCTTCCCAAGGAATAAAGTTTTCTCCTGTTATTTCTCCTACCACCATTGTGTTAATTTCTACTGCTGGTATTTCTTCCAAAATTGTCCCTAAAGACTTCACAAAGTCTTTGAGTTGTTTTTCTTGGCTAGCAATGCCATTGTAGCTTTTTTTAACGGGTTCTCTTGTCATTTTTGTTTGTGGTTTCCCACTGGCTTTTTCTCAATTATTATTGTTTTTCGCTGTGCTCTTTGTTTTCATCATTTATCCAGTCTTCAAATGAGAATGAGCCATCTTTTTCTGCTTCTATTTCTGGATTTGTTTCTAAGTCTTCTTCCCAGCCTTTGTCATCCTCTAAATCTAAAGTTTCAATTTGGGGAATTGTTGCTTCTGGTTCTTCTTCCATCCAATCTCCCCATTCTTCATCATCTTCTTGCTTGCTTTGGTTACTCACTTCTTCTGCTTCGAGAACTTCTTCCCATTCTGCTTCTAATGCTGACTCTTCTATTGTTTCTAAGATGGGTTTTTCTTCCAAGATTAAAACCTCAAGGTTTTCTTTTACTTCTAAGTCTATTTCAAATTCTGGTTGTTCTGCTAAATATTGATAATTTGCTTCAAATTCTAGGTTTTCTTCTATGTTTCCTTCTAAAAAAATTTCTTGAGTGTTGGCTTCCGTTTCAAGGTTTTCTATTAGTTCTATGTTTTCTTCCAAGTAATTTGCTTCAGCTTCTTCAGTTTCGAGTTCTTTCTTTTCTACTTCCCCTTCAAGCTTTTCTCTTGGTTCTCTGTTTTCTTCCAAATAACTTACTTGAGGGTTGACTTCGGTTCCCTGTTCTCCTGGTAACTGCTTTTCTCTTTCTCTTATTTGCTCATTATTTTCCCTATCTTGCTGGAGAGTTACCATTAGTCGCAGCATTTTCTCCAAGCTTTCTAGGTTATTTCTGATTGTCTCCGAACCTGCTGCTACCTGGGAAAAATGCAGGTTTTGCACTTCTTCATATTTTCCTATTAATTCTTCCCCAATTTCATTTTCTATTCCTTCTATTAAATTCAACTTAGTTTTCAGACGTTTTCCTTGTTTTTCTCTGGCTTCTGGACTTACCACCCAGGTGGTTATTTTCAATTCTACTGCTTGACTCATTGCTAACATCAGTGCTTCTGTTAGTTTGCCTGCTTTTACGGCATCTTTAAATGCTTCACTTGCCCCCATTATCCTTTTCTCCTGCTTTTTTTTCTTGATTTACTCTTCATTCTCTTTCCCTGGTTCTAGGGCTGGTTTTCCTGCTTCTAAGCGTTGGGGTGCTGTTTTTTGCCATTGATTTCTAGCAGCGTTTAATACTATTAACATCTTTTGCAAGCCTTCTAGGTTTTTCTCAACTATCTGCCTTCCGTCTTGCACTTGTTCCAAATGAAATTTTAGTAATTCTTGATAGTGTCCGTTTTCTAGCAACTGGCTACCTATTTGATTTTCTATTTCATTTTCTACCATGTTGATCCGAGTGCTAAGACTATTACTTAATGCTGGTGTTTCTGTGTCTGATGAAGTCACCCAGGTGGTTATTTTTAACTCTATTGCTTCACTCATTGCGAGAGTAAAAGCTTCATATATTTGCCCTGATTTGATTTTTTCTTTAAATTCTTCACTTGCACTCATTCAGTTTCTCCTTATTTATTTACCAGAAGTCAGTTACTTGATACCCCAGTTGGGTGAGCATTTTCCTTAGTAATGGCAGACTTAAACCGATTACGTTGCTATGACAACCTTCTATTTTCTCAATAAATAATCCTCCTTTTCCTTCTAAGGCAAAACTCCCTGCACATTTTAAAGGTTCGCCACTGTTAACATAAGCTTTTATTATTTCATCATCTATGTTGGCAAAATATACTGTGGTTATGCCACAGTCTATCTGTTTTTTGCCCTGTTTCTGGTCGAAAAGTGCATGACCCGTATATAGCTTACCTTGTTGACCGCGCATTTTTTGCCACCGCGCGATCGCCTCTGCTACTGTTTCTGGTTTCCCATAGATCTCCCCTCCCACTGTTAATATTGAATCACATCCTAATATCAGTCCTGCTGTAAATTCCTCGGCTACTTTTTCCGCTTTTTTTAATGCCAAAGTTTCTACCAATTCTACTGGGTCACTTAATTTAATTTGGTTTTCGTCGAAGTTACTTTGTCTTACTACTGGTTCTATGCCTACTGTTTGCAATAATTTACGCCTTGCTGGGGATGCTGAACCTAATATAAATAAAGGTTTGCTCATATTTTTTTCATAGACTGCAAAGTAATTTACTATTGTCTCAAACTTTTACTTTACGCCAACCACTTTCTAGTTTTACTTGCTCTTCTTTGCCCAGACTGCATTTCAGTTTATTCTCTTTGCTTTGAATAACCAGGTGAGGATGGGTTAGCACTGCATAACCCATCCATTTTTCTAATTGACTCCAGAAGCATAAACTGCTACTGCCATTAACCCTCCCACTAGCAGGAGTGCTGCTAAACCCAGGATAATGTAGTTGCGCTGTTGTTTTTGGTTTGGGGGTTCTGCTTGATATACTTTTGGCTCTTTTGCAAAGTTATTGAGTCTTCCGCCTTCTTCTGTGGTATAGGGCATAATTAAATTCCTCTTGATTTCTCTTTGTTTTTCTTTAAATTAATTGATTTCCGTCAACATTATATAACCAATCTGTACAAAACTTGCAAGTTTTTACCCCATCCTTGGGCTACCGTGATGGGTAACTAGGTACCATTTTTGGGCCATTTTCTGGTAAATGTTGGTTGCCACAGATTGCGCCTGTAATCTTTTGCCTCTGCTAATTTGCAATAGGTTTTCTTGCAGAACTATATAACCTATTTGGTTGCCAATTTCTACAGTGACTAGCTCTATATCTATTTCTAAATATTCTGTATTTCTAAAGATCAATTCCCAAGAGTTGCGAATATTTTCCCATCCCTGTAAAATTTCTCCGCCTGGATGAATACAACTACTACTATTTCCTTGAAACCAAACTAAATTCATGCCGTCCATATCTTTTTTTTCAAAAGCGCGGTAAAAGGCTTGGTTTACTTCTATTACTTCATTTTTGTCCTTATTAGTCATTAATTTTCTGCTTGTATATTAATATATTTAAATTATATTTATGCCCAATCCCTTGCTTAAACTAATCAATCTCTCCCTTCAAGGAGCGCTGCTGAAGTTTAATCATCAAATACTCTTGAAATGAGGAGTCTGGGGTTTTACTCCTCATCATTATTCAGCAACGCTCACCATGAAACTCGTTGTCTCACACCCCGAAATCTAATAATCTCTTCCCATGAATTACAGCGGCGATGGTTATTGTATCTTCCTGGGTTTGGTAGATGATTCGATAGCTGTAGGCAAATTGTTCCCTGATGCTTGAGTCTGTTAACTCAATTAATGTTCGCCCAGCGTCTGGATCTTTTTCCAATGTGCGAACTGTATCTAAGATCTTTTTTACTACCGCCGCCGCATAGGAAGGTGAGTCACGAGCTATGTATGTAGCAATTGCCTCAACATCGTCAACTGCTTGTGAAGACCAAATTATTCGATAAGCCATTTACTTAAAAGTCCTTCGACCTCCTCTTGTGGTATTTTGTCCTTTGGAGCAGATGTTGCTATTCCCTGGCGCACTTTTTCCAGTACATATAAATGATACTGAATATCTTCAATTGAACAATCATCTGGTAATTTGTTTAACATAGATTTGACTTTTTGTTTAGTGCTATTCATAAATTTCTCCAATTATTTTTTAGAACCTAGAGGTTCTTTTTATATTACATCATATTACTCACTGTTCAAGGATCATCTTCAAAGAAACTGGCTCTGAGCCTCAATAGAATAGCTCTGACATTTTTTTCTCCCTTCCATTCCTAATCTAGCACAAAATCGATGACTCTCAAACCTATTTTTGCTGCTATTTTTTGGATTTATTATTGGTGCTAAATTTTACATAATCTTGCCCATAACTTCCACTAATTTCTCAATTTGTGCAGAGGTATGGGTTGCCATGACCGAGAAACGGAGGCGGCTGGTAGGTACGGTGGGTGGGCGAATAGCTGGGGCAAAAATTCCTTTTTCTTTGAGTTTTTTTCCCATTTCTAATGCTGCTTTTGCCTGGTCTAATTCTAAGCAAATAATTGGGGATTCTGTTGGTAAAATATTTAAGTTGGCTAAACCTTTTTTTAATATTTTAATATTCTCCCATAATTTTCTGCGCCGCTCTGGTTCTGTTTTCACTATATTTATAGCTGCGTAGGCTGCGGCTGTGTCTGCGGGTGATAAGGCTGTGGTATAAATCCAGGTGGGGGCGCGGTTACGCAAGAAATCAATTAATTTGCCACTGCCTGCTATATAACCGCCTAAACTCCCTAATGCTTTACTCAGAGTGCCAACTTGAATGATAGATTTTCCTGTGCAACCAAAATGCTCCACACAACCTGCTCCAGTTGCTCCCAAGACTCCAGTAGCGTGAGCTTCATCTACTAGCAGCATACATTCAAATTTGTCTGCTAGATCAATTAATTCTGGGAGTTGACATAAATCTCCATCCATGCTAAAGACGGAATCGGTGATAATTAAACAACGGCGATGTTGGGAGCGATATTGATCTAGTTTGTTGCGTAAATCTTCAAGGCTACAATGAGCAAAATCTATGATATTTGCACCGCTAAGTTTTGCCCCATTTTTCAGACTCGAGTGGTTATATTGATCTGAAAAAATCAGATCGCGACTACCAACCAAAGCGGCGATCGCTCCTAAGTTAGCTAGATAACCACTGCTGAAAACTACTGCCTCTTCTGTTTGTTTGAAAGCGGCGATCGCTTTTTCCAATTCCCTATGTATTTCCCGATGTCCGCTCAGTAATCTTGACCCTGATGCTCCTGTGCCATATTTTTTAGTTGCGGCTATAGCTGCTTGAATGAGGCGATCGTCTCCAGCTAAACCTAAATAATCATTACTGGCAAAATTTAGCAGCGATCGCCTTTCTATTTCCACCACCGCCCCACTTCGCCCTGTAATAGTTTGTACTGAGCGATACCAATTAGCGCGGTGAATAGTCCCTAAAGATTTTTCGATCCACTCATAAGCAGACATATATTTTGCCTAAAACTCCACATAACCCAACAACCAATTGGCTGCTGTAGCGCGACGAGTTTGCCTCGGCCCAAATTCCCCAATTTTATACCCTTTAAACCCTAATTTTTCTTTCAAAAGTTGTTTATTTTCCTGGGGAATGGAGCGGGTAAGCTTCACTATTGGGGGACGGTTAGCGATAAAATCAGGTGGCACTGGATATTCTTTTTGCCAATCTTCAGCTACATTGCTACTATCCCAATTTTCACTAGCTGTATCGTAGCGATAACCTAGATAATGCCAGACTAGCTCATTGACTGTGGCATCATCAATTTCTTCATTGATAATTGCCCAAATGGTTTCTGTATTTAGAGGTGGTAATTCAGCCATCATCTGTTAATAGTTGATTGTTTATGATTGATTTATTCTGATGGCCGCAGGCCAGGCCCCAGGGGCAAAGGTGTGCATCTCAATTATGTAAATAGCCATTTTTTTGTCGCTCAAATAAGGTTTTTAAGCTAGTCCACCCAGGCTGACGAAGTTTTTGTCGCAACTATTTCATACAAAAATGAGATGCACCAGTCCCGAAGTTCATAAAAGACCATTAACCATCAACCATTAACCATTAACATATCATTTTATTCATTATTGATGAAACCAAAACAATGGCAGGTCGGGCTAATTTTAGGTATTGGGGTGGTGGCAATTTCCACCAATCCTGTGTGGGTTGCTCTTTTTTCTTGGGTGTGGTTGAAGGAAAAACCTCCCAAAATGATGGTTGTTGGCATAACTGTAGCCCTGACTGGAGCAATTTTCATTGCTTTGGGGGATACAGGAGGCGGTGGGGAAAATAGTAACCCGCTTTTGGGGAATATTTTAGCTTTGTTAGGTAGTGTTATAGTAAGTATATATATAATTTGTGGGCGGGAAGCCCAACGGCAGGGTTTGGGAATTGGTGGCTACATTGCTATTGCATATACTACTGGAGCTTTGCTCCTTTTACCCCTACCTCTGTTGTTTGGTGCTGGCTACTGTTGTTATCCTCAAGTTGTCTATCTCTACATTTTTTTGATGGCGGTTTTTTCCTTTGTTAGTGGGTCACACTAGCTTTAACTGGGCGGTGCGTTGGCTGTCTCCAAAAGATTGTAACTTTAGCGATTTTATTTGAGCCAGTGGGTTCGAGTTTTCTGGGTTGGTTAATATTTCAGTAAGTCACCTTATCTGTAGTATGTTTGGGAGCTTTAATTTTATTAGTCGGAGTGGCAATGGCTGTGTGTAGTAAGAGAGTTATTAAATAACCTTCGCTTCAGGTTTGCTGCATTCTGGGCGATCGCCTGCCAATTTCCTGCTGTTATAATCTTTTGAGGGAACAATTCTCCCGCCAGTCCCACTGCACAAGCTCCAGCTTCAATAAATTCTCTGGCATTAGCTATTGTAACACCTCCTGTAGGAATAAGGGGGATGTTCCCTAAAGGGCCTTGCAGACTTTTAAGATAATTTACTCCGCCCATAGCTGATATGGGAAATACTTTGACACAAGTTGCTCCTGCTTGCCATGCTGTCATAATTTCTGTGGGAGTCAACGCCCCTGGTACAATGGGAATATGAGCGGCATTTGCTGCTTGAATTAATTGCAGGTTAACATGGGGGGAAAAAATAAATTGCGCTCCTGAGCTTATTGCTCCTTGTAAATCCGTAAGATTTAATATAGTACCCGCACCGATAATATGGGTAGGGAATTGGTTTCTAAGTTTACTAATTAACTCTGCAGGTTGTTCACTATTCCAAGTGATTTCAATAATTTTTATGCCCCCATCTGCCACTGCTTTTGCCATTGCTAAACCCAGGGATAATTGGGGTGAGCGAATGACGGCGATCGCTCTTTCTTTTTCTACTATTTGCCGCCATGTTGCTGATTTTTTCTGTTCTAACATAAATTAAATACTCAAATTATTTTTAATTTCTAATATCTCACAGATTAATCTCAGGAAATGACCCAAAAACAAGCTGATTTAATGAGAATAGATCAACTAGGGAGACAGGCGAGTCAAGGACGATTTGGTTTAAGTATTCCCCAAACCAATTTACCCAAGTCTGGGAGGGAGCAAGTTTTTTAAGGCAAAAACAAGTGGGTTGGTATGTTAATGATTGTTATTTATCTTATCAGCAATTAAATTTTACACAAGATGCCCCACCACCTACTATTTTCCTAGACATATGTGGACATATATCCAGAAACCTACTTCCTCGGTGAATAAATAGGATTTTTCTGCTCACCCGTTCCAATGTTTACTTGCAAAGAAGGAAAATGTTCCGTGTTATCTAGTAACATGATA
>JADQBC010000048.1 GCA_016903655.1 Gomphosphaeria aponina SAG 52.96 = DSM 107014 | reverse complement strand
ACTGGCAAATATCGCCCTTCATGGTATGGAAACAGAACTAATGAATTACGCCTGCACCCTTAAGGGAAGAAAGAGAGACAACAAAACAGCACTATCACTAATCCGATATGCAGATGACTTTGTTATTATGCACAAAGACTTAGAAGTAGTGTTAGAAAGCAAGCGGATTATAGAAAACTGGCTGAAGTCCATAGGTTTGGAGCTTAAAGAAACCAAAACCCGAATTACCCACACTCTTTATGAGAAAGAAGGTAAAACGGGGTTTGACTTCCTAGGATTTACTGTAAGACAATTCCCAGTAGGGAAAACACATAGTAAACAAGGCTTCAAAACCATAATAACCCCCTCAAAAGAAAAAGTAAAGACCCACATCAAGAAAGTTGGAGAGGTTATAGACAAGCACAAAAGCGCACCGCAAGAAGCATTGATAAGACAACTGAATCCCATTATACGGGGTTGGAGTAATTATTACAGTACTGTGGTAAGCAAAGAGATTTACTCAGAGTGTGACGCAATAATCTATAGCCAACTGAAAAGATGGGGGGAAAGACGACACTCCAAGAAACCTAAAACCTGGGTAGCTAGAAAATATTGGCATACTCATGGTGGTAATCACTGGACATTCAGCACCAGAAGCGATAAAGAAGGAGGTATGAAATTATATTACCAGGCTGAAACTCCCATAGTAAGACACATAAAGGTAAAAGGCAATAAATCCCCATTTGATGGAGATTTAACATACTGGGCATCACGAATGGGTAAACACCCAGAAGTAAGCACCCGAGTGGCCACACTACTTAAGAAACAGAAAGGTAAATGCGCACATTGCGGACTCACATTCAGAGATGGGGACTTAATGGAGGTTGACCACATAATACCAAAGGTCAAAGGCGGTAAGGAGACTTACTCCAACCTGCAACTTCTCCATAGACATTGCCATGATGATAAGACAGCCAGAGATGGTAGTCTGAATTGTGCCCGTGTAAAGGGACGTATCAGAGAGAAGCCGTGTGATGCGAAAGTATCACGCACGGTTTTGAAGACGAGTCAGAGAGGTGACTCTCTGGCTTAGTTTAATAATTTAAAAAAGGGTTCTTTTAGCTTCGGAGTTTACCAGCTTTATCCTATCTTTGAACGGTTTTTGTTAATACTCCTAGTTTCTCGGCAAATTCTTTTGTTCTCGGAGCTATTTTTTTATTCCTAGACATTTTGACTATTATTGTCTATCTTAGTCTAGGAAAACGCGAGGTAGCAAAAGCAGGAGCAAAAGTAATAATTAACTAACAACCAACTCTCAATGGCTAATTACTATTGACTGAAGAAAATAATCCTCCTACTAGCAATTGTTTCAGATCCATATCTTTCCTCAAATCGTGAACATTGTAGCTCAATTCTCGAGCTTGTTGGTAACTTTCAATCTCTCCCTGCTCAAAATACAATTTTGCTGCTTTTCTTAAATCATCAACTGCTCTCTTTTTTTCCCCAATATCAATACTTAATATCCCCCGATTGTGGTAAGCTTCAGCATACTTGGAATTAAGACGAATCGCTTCTGTAAAATCTTCAATTGCTCCCTGTTTATCTCCCAACCGTTGGTGTCTTACTCCTCTTTGATAATAAAATTCCGCAGAATCGGGATTCACTCGGAGCGCCTGGGATAAGTTTTCAATATCCCGCAGGTTGCCTACCATTTCCTCAATATTTTTTTGTTGAGTTTCTAATTTGTGGAGATTTTCCTGCAATTCTTGTTTGCTCTTGCTTAAATCTAAAGTTAATCCCTGCTGTACTGCTGTTATCTGATTGACAAAATGGTTTTTATTCTCTTCAATTATGGCGTTACTCTCAGTTTTATTCCTGGCAATTAACTCTTGCAATTGCTCCACACTCTCTCTTTGATTTTGCCCAATTTGCTCTGTTAATAATGCTAAAAGTCGCCGCCTATTTACTAAATTTAAAGCTACTGTTGCCGCTAGGGGAATAGATGCTAACGCAATTTGTTGGGTTAACGGTGCGGCGATCGCCCCCACACCAGCAACAACCACTCCCACCATTTCTGCCTTATCCAGCCAATGTTTTCCTTGATTTTCCATTTTTTTCTTCTCCTAAGACAGAATTGTATAATTTACTTGAAATGCTGGTATAATCATTGCCGCTTCCTCAGCAGTGAGATACATTTTCATCACTTCCTGAAAAACGGGGAAGGTAATTTCCGAGTCTTTCTCATACTTAAAAGACCGCACTATTGTGTTATACCATAACAAAACTTCTCGCAAATGATCCAAATCATTCACCAACATCGCCGCTGTTGCAAAGCGCATTAAAGCCCTCATGTTTTTATTACAAATTGCAACATAATCCTCCCCCATCTTGAAAAACTCAGGAAACACCTTGCGTTTTTCAGTTTCCACCCGATGAATAATCGTCTCTTCAGAGTTGCGAATTTTCTCATAAGCACTCACTCGCTTTTCCGCCGACTCCAGGTAGTCTTTAATAAACTGTAACTCAGAGGCGGTAGCATAGCGCCCATCAGTTTCCACCGTCAAACGTCCTAATTCTTTTAACATTATTTTCCCTTCTTCCTAATATGAATAATCTTCAGTCTTCGCCAAATATTCTTTAATTTCACCCCTGGTATCTTTAAGTTGACTAATCATGGAACGGCTAATTAATTTACCTTCTTCCACTAACACTTTTCCCGACAAAGGATGGAGAATATCTTGTTGCGCTCGGCGACCAATTAAAGCATCAATATCTTCAATTTCACTCAGATACATCCCGCTGGGTAACTCAATCACCACTCCCTCACCAATAACTCTCGCTTGACAAGCGAGGCGAGAATTCATTTTACAGGTAGTAATTACTTCCAGAGTGCGTTTTTCCCTGCGGTTAAGGGGAGACAAACTCCCCATTCCTTCTTTAATATAAATATGGCACGTCGAACACATTCCCCTTCCACCGCACTCTTGCAAAACATTCAGCTCATTTCTTAACAGCCCCGATAAAAGATTATCATTAGTTTTGATCGCTGTCTCTTCATCAATGGGATCCAGCTTCACAATCTTTGCCACTTCTCCTCCTTAGTCATCTATATTATTAGTTTTAGTAATTTTAAAGAGCTACATACTGCTTTTGCCTATGTTTTGTGGCTGAGACGTTCCATAATAGTTGAGTGATCTTGTCCTTCTTCTAACCAAGCTTCTGCTGCTTTCAGCCTATCTGACACCCCCATAACAAAGTAGTTACACTCTGCCCCCATTGATTCGCAGGCGGTTTGAATGCAGTGCAAGTCTTTTCCTGTAAGTTGACTAAAAAAGGCACTTAAAATCCCTGCTTCAGCAAAACATACTGGTTTTTTTCCCTCGGGAGCTGTTGCTGCAAAAGGAGAATTTTTCACTTGAGCAACAAGAAATCCCTGTTGATAATAGTTAAAATCTAAGTCCAAAACACCCCAGCCGTGAGTTTTCCAACATTGTTTCAGACACTCCAAAAACTCCACCATCTCCATCTGGGTGAGAGGTTTGCCATAGTACTCATTCACCTCTTCATTAAACCGCCGATAGAAGTTTTTCCCCCACCAGCGACCACAATTAAACAGTACCACCCCTCCTGCTTGTCCAATTTCTGCCTCTAAACCTGCATAAATTGCTTGCAGAAGAGTGTCTGGTAATGCTAACAAACGGGATCCCTTGCGGTTTTCCATTAAACCCAATTCATAATCCCCTTGCACATAAGCATCTGGGGCAAAATAATTGCCTGGTAACTTACTATCTTTGACTAAATCTGCAACTGAAATCATCCTTGTCCTCCCACTCCACTCAGAGCATTTGCTAACAGATTGGTTTTTGCTTGTTCTAAGAAGGGCTGCATTAAGGCTAACTGCTCTTCAGGAAGTAATTCTTTTAGCTGTTTCTGCAATAATTCATAGAGTTTTTTTTCCACTGTTTCTAACTGATGGGCTTGGATACTTGGCGTAAGCCATTCCAACAGTCGCCGTTGCAAAAATTCTGGATTATTTAACAACATTGCCATAGCTGAATAACGCATAACTGCCAGCCAATGTTTTAATGCTTGTTCCAGAATATCATCCTTTTCTGTGGGGAATTTTTCTGACAAGCGATCGGCTACTGGTTGGAAAATTGCGATTTCCCCCTCCCGCAGGTTTTCATAAGTTGCTAACCGCTGTTTAAATCTGTCAATATGTGCCTGGAAATCTTGGATTTCTTCCTGGCTGAGATATCTTTCTTCTGCTTCATACAGAAATGCTTCTAGTTCTGGCTGCATATTCCTCTAAAATAAATCCGATAAATCTGTTACTTTTAAGCTTGAGTAAATGGGTTCTTTCGGGCTTGATTGCACTTCTTCATCAACTGCTTGCCCCCCTTCCCAAACAATGAACTGTAAAAACTCTTTGACTGGCATGGTTAAAGACATAAAATCACTTTTTTGCTCTTCTTTAGTTACAATTAACCTACCTTCCCAGTTATGGCTGTTAAAAAAATCTGCTACTGTCAAACATTCCCAGGAGATTTCTTTAACTTCAACTTCCTCTTCTAGTTCATCACCTTCCCAGTTATACTGGTTAAAAAATTGTTCCACATTTAAGCAAGTTGATACAATGCTCATCCGAGATACTCTCCATTGTGCAAACGCTTTTCAATATCTCTTGCCGTAGCCCCTTCATTTTGCCAAAAAGTAGCCGCATCAATGCGATCTTTTTTCCCTAAAAGAAACTTGCAATAAGTCTCTCCCATTGAGTAACATTGAATTTCGATACAATCTAATTCTTTTTTCACTAAGCTGCTAAAGAAACCTGCCATTAAACCTGCGTAAATATGGCATACGGGTTTACCCACATCTCCTAAAGTCCGAGCTACCGCACTATCAAAGATATTTACAAACATAAACCCGTTTTTTTGTTCACTCAGATCCACATCCCAATTGCCCCAACCTTGGCTAGTAAACGGCCACCACCAAGCTTCTAAAACATAGATCAAATTAATCTCGTAGAGCTTTTTGTCATACTTATATTCTTTCTCAAACCACTGCTGGAAAAATTTTGCATCTCGGTATCCCCATTCTTTCCCTATTTGATACATCACATAGGTTGAAGCTGATCCAACTTCTTCTTCTAAACCTTCGATTAAACCAATAATAAAATCCTCTGTTACCAGAATATTGCGACATTCATTCCAGTCGGCGATCGCCCCTGTCTGGTTATCAAATCTAAAAAATTGCTCCAGACTATAATGAGCGTGCTTTTGCGGATATTTTTGACTCCACAAATGCTCTACTTTTCTCGGTATTCTTAAACTCTCTTTTTTTGGCTCACTTACTGTAAAAGTCATCTTTATTTCACTCTCTCATCTATTTTTTTCTTTTATATTAACTGGTTACACCCATTTTAATCTGTTCTTTTTTTCTTCGCCTCAGTATTTTTACTCTTTTTTCTCCCTTTGGTTTTCTTTTTTCCCTATTTTCCCCTTAGCTCACTTAATTTTTCTTTACCTGAGCTCCCACCCGTTGCTTTTCAGCCTCTTTAGTAATTTTACTTAAAAAAACCCTGAAAAAATCTCCCAACTTACTCCCGAAGAGAATGTTATTAGACATGAGTGCGAAACTAAAACCCAAATCAATTTTTATATTTATTTCATGTAAAACTCTCCCTACTCCCTTCTCCCTACTAATAGAATGCATGCAAAAAGTCTATTCTGCCCCCACTTCCCCCAGTTTGGTTTATCCCACCAAGATATAGTTTTCTTCTTTTTGTTGCTTTTCCGCCACAATTTTCGCAAAATCGTGAACAATTAAAGAGCAACTTTTAACAAAAGAATCAACCCACTTTTGAAACCATTTTAATTGAATAGTTGTTACCGTCGCCTCCCCAGCACCAGCAAAACTGATCAGAGCCAAATTATTAATCTTAAAGTTTTGTAACCAATCCAAATTAGGGCGAGAAGAATCAAAATATTTCACCGTTAAAGCATTACCCAAATACTGTTTACTGCACCCTGCCACTAAGTTAAATGTAGCTACTAACTCTGCTGCTGTTATTTTCTTTTTCCTGGGAGTATTTAGAGCCGACTTTTTTTCCATCCCCGCTAATTTCGGATCAAACCCAGGTTCAAAACAGGTTTTCTCACTATACAATGCCCCCTTTAGCTCTGCCCCATTCAATTCTACTCCTGTGAGATAAGCTCCCGTTAAATCTGCTTTATTCAAGTGAACTTTTGTTAAATAAGCTCCTGTTAAAAACGCTCCTTTCAGACAAGCTTCATCAAAATTCGCCCTAGTGAGATAAGCTCTAATCAAATAAGCTCCCTCCAGATTAGCCCCTTTTAATTTTGCTCCAATTAAATTAGCTTCATTCAAGTAACAGCCTCGCAAATCTGCATAACTTAGATCAGCATCTTTCAGATTGGCATAACTCAAATCTGCCCCTTGTAAATCAATCCGACTCAGATTTACCCCTTGTAAGTCAACTTTTCTCAATTCCGCTTTACTAAAATCTCTTTGTCCCAAAGCATATCTTTTTTGAACTTCAAAAACAACATTGTTTTTTAACATCTCTTCTCTCCCCACTCTCTTTTAATTTTTCTCTTTGTTATTTTTTTCCTTTTTTTCCCTTGCTTTCTCTGTTGTAACAGGATTTTTCCTCTTTTAGTATTGGTAAAATTACTTAATTTATGTTAATTTTTGTCAACAATTAGGTAATTGAGCTTCCTGCCAGAAAAAAAGCTGAGATCGGTTATTTAGTCAACCTTCATCATCTTCTGAGAGTGAAGAGAATATTGATAATAGTTAATAATAATTATGCTTCCTCTACCTCAAGCTTGGCTACAGTGACAGCATTGCAAGCAAAAGCAAAAACTAAAGGCACAGGACAGTGCAGAATTAAACTAGAAACTATACTAATTACAGTTACTATTCCCGCTCCCATGAGCCAATTTTTTTCCTCTTGGCAGAACCCTTTTTCTGCTTTAATCAATCTCAAAGCTGGCTGAGGAATTGGCTCTGGCATTACCGCCCCAGGAGGAAAAGCCCAGTAATGATACGCCTCAAAAGTTAAATCTGTCCAGCCATTCTCTGTACACCATTCATTGATCCATTCATCGCAGTAGTGTTTCATCGGTTTTTTCCTCAAGCAGATGATTAAAATTGTTTTTTGCTATATTTTCAGATTAGCTAAAACTGCTACTGATGAGGATATTTAGTTAAAAATCTTAATAAAACTCCAATCTTTTTAAGCATAAATACTCAATTAGTACAAACCGAGTCTAGCTGTTTATCCCACTCATCTACTGGGAGCTGAGGTACATAAGCAAAATCAAAAACAATGCCCATAGTCGGGATATTTTGCCATTCAGGAGCGCTTAACATTCTGTCATAAAAACCCCCGCCATACCCTAGGCGATATCCTTTATAGTCACAGGCTACCCCAGGCACTAAAATCAAATCAACCTCGGTTGGTGTTACAAGCAAAGCATCTGGGTGAGGTTCCCTTATGCCATAAGCACCTGTTTGTATCTTATCGCCTACTTGCCAAAAATGCCAACTCAGAGTTTTCCCCACACAGCGAGGAAACCCCCATCTGTGGTTATCTGTAAATAAAGGACTCAAATCTGGTTCTTGGCGAAAACTAAAATAAGCTAAGATTGTTTTGGCTTCTGTAAATAGGGATAAATTGTGTAAATTGTCTTTGAGGCGATCGCTTTTTTCCCGCCACTCTTCCTCCATCAGACTCAGCCTTTTCCCTAATAACTTCCGCCGCCATCTTTGCTTTTCTTCCTGTTTCATTTTTTAATTATTTACAATAAAATTTATTAATCTCAATCATTGCCCAAATCACCTGATGAGGCGGACTTAAAATAGCCATTGGTGATGATATTTTTCCCTCCCCATTCCTCAGGGCTGCTAAAAATATTTCCACTTGCTCATTCCCCGCCAAATTCTCTTGATTCCCAAAAATTTCCCCTGCTTTTTCAACTTCAGCGATCGCCTTTTCCTTCTCCCCCAACATAGCATATACCAACCCCCGATTATAATAAATCTCACCTACTTCAGGATTTAACTTTAATGCCTGATTATAATCTCTTAACGCCTCCTCATATTCTCCCAAATTATAATAAACAGCACCCCGATTATTATAACCTTCTGGTAACTCAGGATTTAATTCAATTACCTTTTCAAAATGGCCCCCCGCTCTTTCATATTCCCCCGCCCGATAATAAATCACCCCACGATTATTAATTACTTTTTCATCCTTCAGATTTAAACCTATTGCCTTATCATAATCTTCCCCAGCTTGCTGCTCATCTCCCAATTGCTCATAAATCGCCCCCCGATTATAATAAGCAGCAGCCAATTCTGGCTCTAATTCTATTGCCTTAGTATAACCCTTCATTGCTTGCTCATTATCTCCCAAAACACTATAAAGAATGCCCCCATTATAATAAATATTCACCAAATCAGGGTTGAGTTTAAGAGCGATCGCATATCCTTTTAAAGCTGTATCGTAATCTCCCAATTCATAATAAACAGCACCCAAATTATTATAAATTTCTGCTATTCCTGAATGCAGCCCTAACAACTCCCTCAATTCCTCTTTTACTTCCTCTTTTTCTCCCAATTCATACTTAACAACCAAACGATTATTAGCTAGATAAACATTATCAGGCTCAAGAGCCAACCCCTGCTCAAAATCAGCCAAAGCTAGCCCATATTCTCCCCGAGCATAATAAATTATCCCCCGATTATTATAGGCACTTGCTTCCTGAGAATCTAATTTAATTACCTCTGTATAACTTGCAAAAGCTGCATCATATTCCCCTAATTGATGTTGGGTATTAGCCTCACATAAATAGGCATTTACATCCTTTTTGATCACTTCCTCTGCTAATATGGGATTAGCCAATGTCAACAATCCTGATAAAAGTAAAAAATTTAACCCACGGTAGTTCATATTATTCTCTCTCATCACTACTCCCCTTCCCTCTTATGGCAAAACATTATATCTTCTTTACCAGAAACATTCTCCCCCAACCCGCAGCGCATTTAATCCATGATGTAAACACAGCCAATGCAGCAGCCAACTTAGGTTACTCTGCTATTTTAGTTTATCTTCACAAAAAAGCCCTCAACCCTTTAAATTGGTTTGCGCCCTTTTCCCCCCAACAACCCCCAGCAGAATTGAGCAGATTTTATCAAATTCAAAACAAACTCAAAGTGTTTCCTTTACCTTTACCCTGGCCAATTAATGAAAACCAAAGAAAATGGTTACATACGAGCACCTTTATTTGTAAATATTATTTTCCCTGTTATATTTTTCCCCACAGCAAAATTATCCATACTTTAGATTGGAATTTAGTCAAAACAGCAATTAGAGCAGGAATACCCATTATTTATGAGCGAGAACATAATCAATATCAAAAATATGACACAGAAATTGTCAATAGTCCTTTATTTCAGGTAGCCATTACTGTTGCTGACTCAGTAAAAGAAAACATGATCCAGATGGGAATGCCGCCAGCAAAAATAGTCAAACTCCATCTCAGTTTTAATCAAGCTTTTTTGCAGAGACAGGCAGAAAAAGCAGCCACTTGGCGACAAAAATTACTCACTAATAACAGACAACATTTAGTAGTTTATGCTGGAGGAATGTACAAATTTAAAGGAGTAAACCTGCTCATTGATGTAGCCAAGCAACTACCGCAAATACAATTTGCCTTCGCTGGAGGTAATGAATCCCAATTACAAGCTTATAGGCAATTAGTGCAGGAAAAAGCCATTGATAATGTTATCTTTTTAGGCTATCTTTCCCACGCAGACTTACCCAGTTTGCTTCAAGGAGCAGATATCCTCGCGCACCCCCATCTCTCAGGAAAAGCTGCAACTTTTACCTCCCCCCTGAAATTTTTTGAGTATCTCGCCTCTGGTACTCCAATTGTCGCCACAGACATTCCCCCTTTAAGAGAATTTCAACCAATTATTGCCCGATGGTGTCAACCAGATCACCCCAGAGAATATGCTCATTGTTTGCAAAAAGTATTAACAACCCATCCCAGAAAAGTAGAAGGTTATGCAGCGCAAATAAATTTTGCTCGTCAATTTTCCTGGGAAAGCAGAATGGCAAAAATTATGAGTTATGTTGAGCCACAAATTATTAATTAATCAGGAGGAAAAAATACTTGTTTAATTGTTTAATCTTGGGGTCAGGGAGAAGCGGTACTAGCATGGTAGCAGGCACATTAAAAGGTGCTGGTTATTTCATGGGGGAGCAAATAATGCGCCCCACTAAAATCAATCCCAAAGGTTATTTTGAATCAAAAGAGATCGAAGCAATCAATGAAGATTTATTAACCTTAATTTTACCCCCGCGCCCTAGAGCATTTCTTGGCAACTTCTTTAAACAGCGAACCACCAGAAATCAAAGATGGTTAGCTAAAATACCTGTAGGCCAAGAAATACCCTGCCCACAGGCAATAGCAACTAGGATAGAATTATTAACAGCAAAACAGCCTTTTTGTTTTAAAGATCCCAGATTTTGTTATACACTCCCCGCTTGGCAACCATTTTTAAAAGAAACAGTATTTATTTGTGTTTTTCGCCATCCAGCCGCAACAGCAGCCAGCATTATGAATGTTCATGCTCAACAAAAATACTTGCACAACCTAGCTTTAAATTATCAGACCGCGCTCAAAATTTGGCAACTCATGTATCAGCATATTCTGCAAATTCATCGCCATCAAGGACAATGGTTATTTATCCACTATAACCAAGTATTGACAACCAAAGGACTTGACCGCATAGAAGCATTTATTAAGGGCAAAATAGATAGAACTTTTCCCGATCTTTCCTTGGGTCATGCTGTTGCTCAAACCCCTCTTGATGCCAAAATAGCTGCAATTTATGCCCAATTGTGTGCTTTAGCCAAATATCAAGAAGAATAACCTTTTGGAGGGCAAGGCACACCCCACCAAGAGTTTTTATAGCAGAAGGCAGAGGGCAGAAGGCAGAAGGAAAACCCTTACTATTATTAAGTTTTAGATTTTGATAATGTCCTAACTATTACCCTCTTTGCTATATCAGTATAAAAAACATTTTTTTATTTATTCAATAAAACTACTGCTTAGAGCAGCAGAAAGCCAATTAAGCAGTAGCTCGATCTACGTCTATTTTTGCTTCTTCCTTGTTTGGTAACTCCAAACAATAACCAGCACCATAGACTGTTTTGATATACTTAGGATTACGAGGCTCTGGTTCTAACTTAGTTCTCAAATGGCGAATATGAACCCTAATTGTTTCAATATCATCATCTGGATCGTAACCCCAAACCTCCCGCAAAATTTCACTGGGAGAAACAGTTTGACCATGACGTTGCAGCAAACAATGGAGTAAATCAAACTCCAAATGAGTTAATTTAATATGTTTCTCAAACCAAATAGCCTCAAACCTTTCAGGAATAAGAGTTAGTGGCCCATAATAGAGAATTTCAGCATGTTTTGCCGCTTGGGGAATACGATCTGTACGCCGTAACAAAGCACGCACCCTGGCTAGCATTTCCTCAACTTCAAAAGGCTTAGTTAGGTAATCATCTGCACCAGCATTGAAACCTTCAACCTTATCTTGAGTTTGGCCTAAAGCAGTTAACATGAGAATAGGAATTTCAGTAGTACGCTGATCCCGACGGAGACGCTGGCAAACTGTAAAACCATCTACTTTTGGCAGCATCAAATCCAGCATAATTAAATCTGGTAGCAATTGTATTGCAAGAGCCTGACCTTTGATCCCATCTTCAGCTTGATTGACATCATAACCAGCCATCTCCAGGTTAATGGAAACTAATTCTGAAATTGCAGCATCGTCATCGATTACAAGTATTCTGGGCATCATCAGATTCTCTATGGTTTTCTGTAGCAGTATATTAAGAACTGTTGCAGGAATGTGAAGATTCCTGTCCTGATTATAAAGAAAATCTAAAGCCAGATCTTGATCTCAATTAAATGTTAAAATTACTAAGTCAGTTACTGGTGATTATTTAGCGTGATTCTCACTCTCCTGCTGCTCTCCCTCTATGCGATCGCCATCTACTGGGGCAAACTGCGCAGCTCTCTCAGGCAAGCTCCTCGCCTCACCATCCTCCCTCACCTTCTGGCAGCAGATCCCAAAATTTCCCTCATCATCCCAGCTTATAACGAAGCGGAAAATATTGAAGATTGTATCAAGGCGGTTTTGGCAAGTACCCAGCTCAATGCCGAAAAACTAGAAGTTTTAGTAGTAGATGACCAGTCCACAGATAACACTTTAGCCCTGGCGAAAACATTTGAAGACCCCCGTTTAACAATTATCTGTGGGATATCCCGCCCCACAGATAAAAATTGGGTAGGGAAAAATTGGGCCTGTACTCAAGCAGCAGCAGTGGCTACAGGAGAGTTTTTACTATTTATTGATGCAGATGTCAGACTAAAACCCAAGGCGATTGAAACAGCAGTTAACCAAGCAGAAGTAGAAAAAATAGACTTACTTTCCCTGGCACCTGCTATTGTCTGTGGTTGTTTGGCTGAATGGCTAGTACAACCCATCATGGTAAACTGCCTCGCAGTAGGCTTTGATTTTGCACAAGTGAATGATCCGAACACAGAAATAGCCTTTGCAGCCGGGCCATTTATGCTCTTTCGTCGAGCAGCTTATGAAAAACTCGGAGGACACGCAGCTTTTGCTGAAGAAGTGGTAGAAGATGTAGAAATGGCAAGAGCCATCAAAGCAGCGGGCATGAAACTCCAGTTACTACTAGGTTCAGAATTAATGTCAGTCAGAATGTATCGCTCCTGGGGCGCTCTGTGGGAAGGTTGGACAAAAAATATTTACCAGGGCGGGCAGCGTAAACTTGGCACAACTCTTTTCTTTGCCCTGAGTATGGTGATAATTTATACTCTCCCCTTACTGTGTTTATTGGGTTTGGGCTCTAAATACTTGAGTGGTAATTGGGGCAGATGGGATTACTTATCCCTGGGTTTAGGAGGAATAGCCCTCGCCGCTCATTACAACCTGAGAGTTATGGGGGGAAAAGACTCCCACACCCCTCCCCGTTACTGGTGGTTAAGTGGGGTAGGTGGAACAGTTATTGCCGCAGCAGCCATCACTTCCATTATTAAAACAGAAACAGGTTGGGGCTGGACTTGGCGCGGGCGATCGCTTAGTTCTTAAGAGCCAAAAAGTTCCAATCCCAGTTTTTCAGTTAAAGCGGTCATCGTTAATAATTCTTAACAGAAACTCTGATGAAAAAGGTTTAATCTACAAAATTAACAGAAAAAAAAATGGTAACGTTTTATACACCAAGGGTTAATACCAGAGATTAGGAGTTGAAGATGAGCGTAAATTTAGCACCCATGTTAAAGGAAGGGACAAAGAAATCCCACACAATGGCAGAAAATGTTGGTTTTATCAAATGCTTTTTAAAAGGAGTTGTGGAAAAAAACTCTTACAGGAAGCTAGCTGGTAACCTCTACTTTGTTTACTCAGCTATGGAAGAGGAAATGGAAAAGCTCAAAGAACATCCCATTGTCTCCCACATATACTTTCCTGAGTTAAATCGCAAGAAAAACCTAGAGCAAGATCTGCAATTTTACTATGGCCCAAACTGGCGCAGTGAAGTGGCACTCTCCCCCGCAGGACAAACTTATGTACAGCGGATTAGAGAAGTAGCAGCAACACGTCCTGAACTGTTAGCAGCACATTCCTACACAAGATATTTAGGAGATTTATCTGGAGGTCAAATCCTCAAAGGAATCGCCCAGAAAGCAATGAATCTTGCAGATGGGGAAGGGACAGCTTTTTATGAATTTGAGGCGATCGCCGATGAGAAAGAGTTCAAAAATCAGTACCGCCAAGCATTAAATGACCTCCCCATCGATGCAGCAACTGCTCAAGAGATCGTAGCGGAAGCGAATGCAGCGTTTGGCTTAAACATGAAAATGTTCAACGAATTAGAAGGTAATCTAATTGTAGCCATTGGGCAATTGCTTTTCAATACCGTAACCCGCCGTCGCAATCGTCGTAACGCAGATCCAGGATTAGCAACAGCGGAACAATAAAGCCATCATTCATCAATTTTTCTGACAATCCTGAAAGCTGGGTTGCGGTTCACAGAATCCTTATCTAGCTTTGAGGATTGTTAATTTTATTAGGGCTAGACAAATTAGGAAACAGCATAACTATTCTGTCAAAACCCGCCCCTACAGGTATTTTTAGTTTCAAACTTATATATATGGGCGGCATCTTTTCCCATGCTCAGGCTAACATAAAATGGTTATTTTTGTTAAGGAGATAATTGGTTTTTGATCATAGAATTGAGAAAAAGTTTCATAAATAAAGAAGGGGATGAGGGTTTGGGGAGAAAAAAAATTTAGGCTTCAAGTTTGAAGAATTTAGTATCTATATTGGCGGAGAATTAATAAAAGAAATATAAGCAGGGCAATGACATCAGGGAAGTTCTCAACCTGTTAAGATAGAAAAGACGATTCCCAGTGGGAATGATAAAAAAAGATAGAATATATAAAAAAAAATGAATTTACCCATAGTAGCTATTATTGGCAGACCAAATGTAGGAAAGTCTTCTCTAGTAAATCGTTTGGCAGGAAACCAACAGGCCATAGTCCATGATCAACCAGGAATAACCCGCGATCGCACTTATATCCCAGCTTTCTGGCAAGATCGGGATTTCCAGGTAGTGGATACAGGAGGCTTAGTATTTGATGATGAGAGCGAATTTTTGCCCCTAATTCGCGAACAAGCAATGCTGGCACTAGCAGAAGCAACAGCAGCAATATTTGTAGTGGATGGACAAGCAGGGCTAACTCCAGCAGATCTGGAAATAGCAAACTGGTTGCGCCAACAAAAAGTACCTGTATTATTGGCAGTGAATAAATGCGAATCCCCTGAACAGGGTATCATCCAAGCATCAGAATTTTGGGAGTTAGGCATAGGAGAACCATACCCGATTTCGGCAATTCATGGGAGTGGAACAGGGGAATTATTAGATGCCTTAATTACCCATATACCTGTGGCAATAGCCGAAGAAAGCAATGAAATTAAAGTAGCGATCGTTGGTCGTCCTAATGTAGGCAAGTCTAGCTTATTAAATGCTCTCACAGGTTCTAATCGCTCTATTGTAAGTCCTATTTCAGGGACAACTAGGGATGCTATTGATATGGTAATGGAAAGAAACGATAAAAAATATCGTTTGATTGATACCGCAGGTATTCGACGCAAAAAAAATGTGGAGTATGGGGCAGAATTTTTCAGCATTAATCGCACTTTTAAGGCAATTCGTCGTTCAGATGTTGTATTATTCGTGGTGGATGTACTAGATGGAATAACAGAGCAAGATTTAAAATTGGCAGGCAGAATTATTGATGAAGGACGAGCAGCAGTAATTGTGGTGAATAAATGGGATGCGGTGGAAAAAGATTCTTACACCATTTATGAATATCAAAAAATTATCCAAGACCGCTTATATTATATGGATTGGGCGGAAATGGTTTTTATTAGTGCGATGAGGGGAAAACGAGTAGAAACAATCCTGGATTTAGTGGATATCGCTGCCGTAGAACATAGTCGGCGAGTGAGTACAGCAGTGATTAACGAAGTTTTACACGAGGCAGTTACCTGGCATAACCCGCCCACCAGTCGCCAAGGAAAACAAGGGAAAATATATTATGGGACGCAAGTAAGCACGCAGCCGCCAACTATCGCTTTATTTGTTAATGATCCTGTAAGGTTCGATGATAATTATCGACGCTACATAGAGCGCCAGTTTCGCCAACATTTAGGGTTTAATGGCAGTCCGATTCGTTTATTGTGGCGCGGGAAAAAAGCTCGTTACGGGGAACCACATTTAGCCCAAAAATTACCAGTTCTCAGTACAAGAAAATAGCAGCAACAATGAATAATGACAAGAAATGCTTGACTTAGCGAAATTAGCCAAACAAATTCCAGGGATAAGTAAGTATATGAAAGAAGAGGCGGCAGCGAGTCGCCAAAGATTACAAAGGGCAATTGAGTTATTGTCCGAAAGTGGGGCAAGGCAGCAAGAATTGGTGGAAATACAAGAAAATTGGGGCGATCGCCTGATTTTTGCGGCCGCAACCCCAGTGGAAAACCTCGATACCCACATTCAACTTCATCCACCTCCACCCAGTCATAGCGTCTTTGCTACTGATGGTTCCCAAATTTCCCCTTCCCACCACGAAATTACTTACTGTTATTTAATTAATATTGGGCGAGTGATGCTCCACTATGGGCAAAATTTGTACCCTCTGCTTGACAGTATGCCAGAAGTTTATTATAAGCCAGAAGATTTATATGTTGCCAAAAATTGGGGTATTCGTCTCGAAGAATGGATGGGATATAGAAGGACAGTGGCGGAAGCGCAAATGTTAGCAGAAATGGCCTGTCACTGGGTAAACCCCCCTGGCGCTCATCAGGATACCCCAAACCTAGCAATGGTGGATGGTTCATTAATTCTCTGGTTTATCGAAAGCTTACCTCTAGAAGCAAGAGAGCAAATACTTCCTCCTATTTTGGCAGCTTACTCAGAGTTAAAACGTACCAAAATTCCGCTTATGGGTTATCTTAGTGCATCTCGCAGTATGGAAGCGGTAAATTTCCTCCGTTTTGCAGCCTGTACCTATCCCACTCCTAACTGTGTGGTAAATTGTAGTGGGGTAATGGAGAAGCTACCTTGTCAAGTAACAGACCCTTTAAGAGATGCAAGTTTGTGGGCAAATATGTTAGAGATAGGGGAAAGAGGCCCATTGTGGCGGAGTAACTTACGCATTTTAGATGCTTATGATGAAAGCCAGCGGGTTTATTTTTGTTACGTGAATGTTGGTCACGAAATTGCCAGAATAGAAGTACCAGAATGGGTGGCAACAGATTTAAAGTTATTTGAACAATCCTTGAGTATTATGCTAGCCCAGGTGTATAAAGGGTATGGGTATCCCGTGGCTCTAGCAGAAGCCCATAATCGAGCAGTAGTAAGAGGAGCCGATCGCGCTCGTTTTTTTGCTTTGCTAGAGCAACAAATGATCCGCGCTGGTTTGAAAAACGTGGGAATTTCTTATAAAGAAAGTAGCAAACGGGGTAGCATCGCTTAACAGAAAGTTTCAGCGGAAAATTTTGGCAACAAAGTCTGAAGCTAATACAGCAAGAACGAAAGAAAATGACAAATGATTTTCAACATTTAAATTTAGAAATACCTGAAGAGGAATTTATCTCAAAGTACCATCAAAATGCGATGGAATTACTAGTAATTGAGGAAATAGAAAAGCAGATGAAGGATTATCCTCTTGAATTAATTCATCAAATTAATAAAATAGAAGTAGCAGCTTACGCTCTCAATCGTTTACCTCCCCTATATGCTTCGAGTGAAGAAGGTTTATATTGTCAGAAACAATTAGGTAAAAAAGATTTTCAAGAAGCGATTAGCCGTTTAGTAGCCCAATCATTAGCTGTGATTCAACAACAGCCAGTGAGATTTTATACCCCGCTAATAACTACAGAAATGCACGAACTGCATGCAGCTAAAGCGGCGATGGAGGAATTAAAAGAATTTCTGGGTTTTGCAGCTCAGGAAGTATCATGGCTGGAGATAATTAAAGAGATTAAACATCAAATGAATGACATAGCTAACACAGAAATAGATACGCAAGTGGATGAAGCTTAAATCAGTTAATTGTTGATTGTTAATCGCTAATTGTTCAGGGAAGACTATCAACTATCAACTATCAACCATGAACCATCAACTATCAACCATGAACCATCAACCATCAACAATTGAGAAAGAAATCCAAGAATTTTATGATGCTTCCAGTGGTCTGTGGGAGCAGGTTTGGGGGGAACATATGCATCACGGTTATTATGGGAGGGGAGGGACTGATAAAATTAATCGCCGTCAAGCACAAATTGACCTGATTGAAGAATTGCTAAACTGGGGAAAAATAACCTCTTCTAAAAATATAATTGATGTGGGTTGTGGGATTGGGGGAAGTACTCTTTATTTGGCGGAAAAATTTAACGCTAAGGTAACAGGTATTACTCTATCTCCTGTGCAAGCTGCAAGAGGAAAAGTAAGAGCAGAAGAAAAGGGTTTAGGGGATAAAGTAACCTTTGAGGTTGCTAATGCTTTAAATATGCCTTTTGAGGATAAGAGTTTTGATTTGGTTTGGTCATTAGAAAGTGGGGAACATATGCCAGATAAAATTAAGTTTTTGCAAGAATGTTATCGGGTTTTGCAACCAGGGGGAACTTTGATTATGGCAACTTGGTGTCATCGATCTACTAATTCCTGGGGGGGAGATTTAACGGCAGATGAGGAAAAACATTTAAAAGAAATCTACCGAGTTTATTGCTTGCCCTATGTGATTTCTTTGGCAGAATATGAGCAAATAGCAAAAGATTGTGGGTGGCAAAATATTCGTTCTGATGACTGGTCAATGGCTGTTGCTCCTTTTTGGAATGTGGTAATAGATTCGGCGTTTGATACAAAAGTAATGATTGATATTTTGGGCGCTGGTTGGCAAACAATTGTGGGGGCGCTTTCTTTGGGTTTGATGAGTTGGGGATATGAGCGAGGTTTGATTCGTTTTGGGTTACTTTGTGGGCAAAAGGACTGTGATTGGAATGATTAAATGAAGACTATGATTAGATTATTGTGGTGGTAATAGATGCGGCGTTTGATACAAAAGTAATGATTGATATTTTGGGCGCTGGTTGGGAAACAATTGTGGGGGCGCTTTCTTTGGGTTTGATGAGTTGTTGCTCCTTTTTGGAATGTGGTAATAGATGCGGCGTTTGATACAAAAGTAATGATTAATATTTTGGGCGCTGGTTGGCAAACAATTGTGGGGGCGCTTTCTTTGGGTTTGATGAGTTGTTGCTCCTTTTTGGAATGTGGTAATAGATGCGGCGTTTGATACAAAAGTAATGATTGATATTTGGGGCGCTGGTTGGGAAACAATTGTGGGGGCGCTTTCTTTGGGTTTGATGAGTTGGGCGTTGCGTTTTTTGATGAGACTGAGTTGTGTTAAACTTTTGACCATACTGAGAAAGTAAAGTAACTGTTGAAAATGAAAAACACTTGTGTAAAGTTTAGGAAACAAAGAGCAACAGCTTTGATAGTTGCGATCTTCACTATATTTTCTTTTGGTGGGATAAGTACAATTCAAGCTAATCCCGTGACTCAGAAAATATTATTAAGTCAGATAAATTGGGAAACAAAAATTTCTGAAGCTGGAAAATTTAATGTTGTGTTACCAGAGGGAGAAAGAGAAACCAGGACTCAAAGTATGGCGATCGCAGGACAATCAGTAGATTGGGAAGTGCTTAAAGTTAAAACAGAATCAGGTGTGTATAGTGTTAGTTATACAGACCTGACTCCCGAAATAATCGAGTTAGGTGCCAATGCTGTGATAGATAGTATTAAAGATACGTTAGTGAATGAATTTAACTGGTCAGCAATACAAGGACGTGGGCGGGTAATTTCAGTCCAAGGATATCCAGGAAGAGAAATTGTCGGAAGCAAGAATGATCGAGTATCCGTATTGAGATTAATTCTCGCAGATCAACGTCTTTATGCTGTTATGAGTACAGCCGATAACTTAGGAAATATTGGTAAATTTTTTGAATCTTTTGCCGTAAACCCTTGGCAACCTTATATATTTGAAGAAGGAGGTTTTCAGGTCAATTTACCTCTGTCACCTTCAAATGGAACAAATTCGGTAAAATTAGCAGGGAAAATGTTTGATTGGCAAGTAATTGAATCACACAATTTGACTGCGCCAGAAGATTCCTATGCGGTTGGTTATACTGATGTTTCCCAAGAAGATTTAAAGAATGGAGCTAATGCACTAATTCAAAGTGTGGGCGAAAGTTTAATGGAACAATTGCAACTAAAAACAATAATAGATAATGGTCGTAAGATTTCACTAGGAGAAAATGAAGGACTAGCTTTTGTGGGCATAAATGAAGCTGGTCAAATTGTTGGGGTTCATTTTTATTTAGTAGGTCAACGTCTTTATGGAGTAAGTGCAATTTCAGATGATCTAATCAATATCAGCAAATTTATTAACTCATTTCAAATTCAATAAAAAGGAGCAAAATATGTCTAGGTTGGTTTTATTAGGAATAGTGGCGATCGCCCTGTTAGTAATCGCCCCCTTAGTAGGTGCATCTAGCTCGATTTCAGTAACTCCAAATAAAGGAGGATCATCTCTCTTAGCGAGAACGGTTTTTGATGTAGCAGAAGAGGGAATAAACAAAGAAGAATTACTAGATAATGCAGATGAAAGAAGAGAAGAAAATAAGCGGGAAAATCGGCGAGATGACAATAAAGAATGGGCTGACAACGAAGAAGAATAAATTGGGAATTAAGAATGAATCTGTTTCGAGTTAGGAAAAATATTAAGGGAGGCGATCGCCTTTCCTACTATCTGGAATTTTGGCTACCTTCTTTAATTTTAATTATGGTAGCCCTCGGGCAAATTTATCTAGCTCAAACTGCAAATCTTTCCCCTTGGAAAGGAGGAGGTTTTGGAATGTTTGCAGCTATTGATGCTCCTTCTATGCGAGTAATTGTAGCCGAAGGAATTGATCAAAAGGGGCAATTACTTCGTTTAGATATCTTTGATGCTTTAGATGACTCTACTGTGCGTCGTATGCTTGCACTAGCTAGACAAAAAGACCTAGAAAATATTGCCCCTCAATTATTATCTCAGCCCATTGTTCCCACAACTATTCAGCAACAAGCAACCTTTGAAAAATTGCTAGGAGAAAACTCTAATACCCAGATAGTTGAGCAACTTGGAAAAGTGGAATTGACTCCCCCTGGGGGAATTAAATCCCTCCCCTTACCTTTATATCGTTTAAAAACAGCTTATGACCCAGAAATACCAGCAGCAATGAAAACCCTAAAAGCAGTGCGTCTTCAATGGTGGAAAATTAAATTTAATCAAGGTGAAAAACGTATTTTTGCTGAACCTTTAAGCGAGCTAATTAAAGTAGGTGATTGGTAGTGAATAAAACATCTGTTACTGAGCCAAAACTAGCATTACTCACTATCATAATTAATGAGTTGTTAAATCAACTAACTTCTGTTTTAGTCCTCAGATTAACTTTACTTTTGTTACTGTTCTATGGCTCAAGTAGCATTTTGCTTGATATCCCTTTAAGAATAGTTTGTAGCTTAATGCTTTTGTTACCAATTCTCCAAACTAATCAGATAATGTGGGTAATTATTTGTGCCTTAGTTTGGTGGATTAATGCAATAGATTGGTTTGCTTTAGATAATCATAAAATTCTCATTGGTTACTGGTGTTTAGTCTGTGCTTTAGCAGTATCTTCAAAGGTAACTGATAAAGTACTTGCATGGAATGGCAGGATGTTAATTGGTTTGACATTTTTATTTGCTACTGCTTGGAAAATTATGGCTGGTGAATATGGGGATGGGAGTTTTTTACTCTATACATTTCTAAGCGATCGCCGTGTAGAATTAATGGCTACTTTTATTGGCAGCATATCCCCTGATATTTTGCAACAAAATCGTCTTTTAGAAGCTTTGCTGAGATATCAACCCCACATATTAGGGAGTACGACAGTTTCCTCTAGTCCTCAATTAGAATTATTTACTTTAGCTGCATCCTATTGGACATTAATTATTGAAAGTGCAGTGGCAGTTAGCTTTTTAGGTGGTGGAATGTCCAGATTATTTTTATTGCGTGACTGGATATTAATTCTATTTATTGCAACCACTTATTTCTTGCTTCCTGTATTGGGATTTGCTTATATTTTAATGATTATGGGATTTGCTCAATGTCCGCCCCAAAATAATACTATTAAAATTGCTTATATTTGTCTATTTGGTTTACTGCAATTTGCCCGTTTTCCCTGGAATATTTTATTTATTTAAAGTCATTATTAAAACCAGCCCACTCCTTAATTATTAGTTGTGAGCATTAGTATATTAAAACCAATGACTAATAACTAATCTTTGAAAGTAGTTAGATAGAGGAGCATAGCAAGCGATCGCACTGATTCTTCAGACTCTACCATGTCCCCCAATTCTTCCCGTGCAATTTCCAGACAATGTTTTAAGAGTTTGGCATTTTGTTTCACTTTAATAGTAATATTTCTTTTCTCTGCCACAGTCCAGATATGGGGGAGAGAATCTAAAGAAATAGTTTCTTCTTTCCCTTTTAAGTTATCTTTTTGAGGTTTTTCAATACGTTGTTTGCGAATTTCCTCAGAAAAATTACTAGCTAAAATCCCTGCGGGGAGAGCAAACATTCCTATACCCAGAAATGCCAAACCGCCAGCTAAAATTTTGCCCAGAGGAGTGATGGGGTAAACATCTCCATAACCCACAGTTGTCAAGGTTATAATTCCCCACCACATCGAGCCGACAATATCAGGAAATGCCTCTGGTTGAGCATCATGTTCCGCCAAAAACATTAAGCTAGAAGCAACAACCAATAAGATGACTACGGCAAAAAAAGTAAGCGTTAATTCTTCAAAACTAGCTAATAATGCTTTCCATAAAATTTTAACAGCATCAGAATAGCGGCTAATTTTCAATAAACGTAATAAGCGAAAAATACGAAAAATACTAAAAATTAACGGTGAAGTAATTAAGCCAAAAGTATCAAAGAGCAACAACAAATAAAAAGGTAAAATAGCTAGTAAATCTATAATTGCTATCGGAGTTAAGGCATATTTTACCCTCCCCCAAAACCAATGGCGATATTGAGGATCGACATTACAAACCCAGAGACGCAGCACATATTCAATGGTAAATGCTGCCACAGTAAAAAATTCAATTTCTTGAAAAACATTACCATATAGTGTAGATAGTTCTTCCGAGGTTTGGAGAATAAAAGCAATGACATCAATAGCGATTAGTAATGATAATAGAATATCATCAATAACACAAAAAAAGTTATCTGGATCAGATTCTTCAAAAATTGTATAAAGTTGTCGTTTGAGTCTTTGATGCATATTGGCAGATGCCTCCTTGCTCTATAATAAAAAAGATCACCGAAATGTGAGCAGTAAAAATGAGTCAAAGTTCCCCTTCTCGCCCCAAAAACTTATTGCAAGAACCTTTTTCCTGGCTGTACAGTTTCTGGAAATTTTCCCGCCCCCATACTATTATTGGTACAAGTCTCAGTATCTTTGCATTATATCTGATAACTTTTGACAGTAGGATCACACCAGCCAATTTTGGACAACTGATGGGAAGTTGGTTAGCTTGTCTATGTGGCAATATCTATATTGTAGGACTAAATCAGTTAGAAGATGTAGCAATTGATCAAATTAATAAGCCCCATTTGCCCATTGCTGCAGGAGAATTTTCCCCACAACAAGGAAAATGGATTGTGGGAATTACAGGAATTTTAGCACTATTAATCGCAGGAGGGCAAGGCACTTGGTTGTTAGCAACAGTGGGAATAAGTTTAGTTATAGGTACTGCTTATTCTTTGCCACCTATGAGATTAAAACGCTTTCCCTTTTGGGCTGCAATTTGTATCTTTACTGTGCGGGGAGTAGTGGTTAATTTGGGCATCTTTCTCCATTTTAGCCAACAGAATTTTATTCCTCCAGAAGTGTGGGCATTGACACTATTTATTGTGGTATTTACCGTGGCGATCGCCATTTTTAAAGATGTGCCAGACATGGAGGGAGATAAGCAGTATCAAATTACCACTTTTACCCTATTATTAGGCAATCAAGCAGTTTTTAACCTCACTCTTTCGGTAATTACTTTTTGTTATTTAGCCATGATATTTGCAGGGATTTTTTGGCTACCAAAAGTTAACTCTGTATTTCTGGTAATTGCCCATTTAATTTTGTTAGGATTACTTTGGTGGCGGAGTCGAAGTGTAAATTTAGGAGCAAAGCAAGAAATAGCCAACTTTTATCAATTCATTTGGAAACTCTTTTTCCTAGAATACCTACTCTTTCCCGCCGCTTTTCTCCTTTAAAACTAATTGGATGCAAGATAGGGTACCTTGAGTAATCATATATGGCTATGGGGCGGAGAGGATTTTTTTATTCAGCAACGCCAAATAATCTCAATCAGAATTATAATATAATTAGTGATGGTTGAACTTGGGAACAAGGAACTATCAATAATGAACCATTATCCAGGGATTTTGATGTCGAATTAAAAATGTAGGGGCGGGTAAGAAGCTCGCCTCTGGTTTAAAATAATAATCTTGATATCAAAATCCGCCCATTTATTTGGAGATTGTCTTATGAAAGAGCCAATAAAGCAAGAACAATTAACTCAAATTGTGGCAGAAGTTGAACAGTTAGCCAAGCTAAGAGAAAATCAACTTTCTCGCTCTCTGGTTGAGGAGATTTTGGCAGAATTAAATCTGCCTAATGATTTGTTAGATGAAGCAATGATTCAGTTGCGCAGACGGGAAGCTTTGACTAGGGAAAAACGCCGCAATTGGTTGATTGGAGCAGCAGTTGGGGCGGTTTTAATAGTGGCGATCGCCTCGACAATTCTCACCATTCAAAATAAAAAATCTGCCCTGGCTAATATCTCAGTTTATCAAAGTCTTGTTACTTTAAATCAAGATTCTGGCCAGAATTTAACTGTCATAAATCGCCAGGAAAATCCAGAAGTTTATTATCGTGTCACTCTCCAAGCTGCTCCTCTGGGGGAAAAACTTGCTCTTCAGTGTAATTGGCTTGATCCTAATGGCAATATTGCTCATCAAAATAGTTACCAAACCAAGAGAATAGAGCGGGAAGTTTGGCAGACTTATTGTCGTTATCAGTTGGGTAATGCTAATATTCCTGGGGAGTGGAAGGTGCAAATGTTGTTAGGCGATAAGCTTCTCAGTAGTTCTTCTTTTACGGTTCAATAAGATGAATAATCAATTGTTAAAAACATCGGCATCTCTCAACTCACTTCTTTATGAACAGGATTATTATCTCTGGTTGGAAAATACTGTTAAACTTTTACGGGAAGGAAATTTATCTGAGTTGGATACTGCTAATTTGCTTGCAGAAATTGAAGCTATGAGCAGGAATGAAAAACGGGCTTTAACAAGTAATCTTCTTGTTATTCTTGTTCATCTTCTTAAATACAAATATCAGCCAGAAAAACCCTCTCGCAGTTGGCGGAGTAGTTTATTAGAACATCGTCGTCGCTTACGCGATAGTTTGGCAGATAGTCCTAGTTTAAAGCCTTATTTTCAAGAAGTATTTAATCTGTGTTATAAAGATTCACGCAAGCAAGCTGCGGTAGAAACTGGATTGTTTCTTGATACTTTTCCCCCTGCACCACCTTTTACTTTTGATGAGGTTTTAAACCCTGACTATTTACCTGATTAATCCTTGTTTTGATTGAAAATAGAGGTAAAATTGCAGTTAAAATATCTTTGGGGAATCGCTAAAACGATTCCTACGAAACAATTTGTAGGCTATTGGGGATTTGATTCCCAGTTGGAAATGTTATTAGATAAGCTCACAATTTCTGGCAATTATCACAGGTTAATTTCCGAAAATAATACGGGTTTAATTGTTTCTATTTCTGCTGGGGGGACTTCTTCTTTGGATGCTTGGGTTGAGGTGCAACATGATTGTTTGATATTGGCTAGAGAACCTTTTGGTAAATTTCCTTTATATTGGCTACAATTGCCAAAAGTTGTTTGGTTTGCTTCTCATTTCCAGTTATTATTACCCTTAATTACCCCAATAGTTAACACCTCTGCATTATATGGTTATAGCTGTTTTTCCTATGTCCCTACTCCCCTGACTCCAGTTGAAGGGATTTATTCTGTGGCTGCTGGTACTAAACAGATATTTCGGGGGGGAGAATCTTCTTCCGAGGTGTTTTATCAGTGGCAAACCCTGCCACAAATAAGCATAAATGAAGATGAAGCGATTACACAGCTACCAGGTTTACTAAAAAATTCCATTGAGCGACAGGTAGCCGATTTACCAGATGAACCTGTGGGTGTGTTACTGTCTGGAGGGTTAGACTCTTCGATTGTGGCGGCGTTATTGGTGCAAGCTGGTGTTAAAGTAAGAGCCTATACTCTGGATTTTGGGGCCTTTGGTATGCCAGAATATCCTTATGCTGCACAAGTGGCAACTCATCTCCATATCCCTCTTATAAAGGTTGCAGCTACTCCGAGGAAAATTAAAGCCGCCTTAGTCGCAACCGTGAAAGCACTAGGATTACCTTTTGGGGATGGGGTGACTGTACCTTTATATTTACTTTGTCAAGCTGCTAGTGAGGAAACCAGGATTATTTTTAATGGGGAAGGGGGCGATCAGTTATTCGCTGGTTGGACGAATAAACCCATTATTGCTGCTAGTGTCTATAACAGTGAACATCCTGGAGGTACAGCAGATTTTACTGAGCAATATCTGCGCACTTTTCGCCGACTTTATGGTTATGAGTCGCGGGTTTTTCAGTTTGGGGTAGGTTTTGACCAACCCCGCACCTGGATAGAAAATGCTTTAGACTCTTCTTTTTCCCATAACCTGATGGATAGGTTGCGCCGTGCTACTTTGATGCTGAAAGGGGCGCAAAATATTCACCCCAGGGCGACTAATTTAGCTTTTGCTCATGGGTTATGGGTGCGATCGCCTTTTTGTGATTTACCTTTAGCAGAGTGGACATTTCGATTACCTGGAGATTTATTGCTGCGTGGTGCCTGTGAAAAGTATATCTTAAAACGGGCGGTGGAGTCTTGGCTACCTCCAGATATTGTTTGGCGGGAAAAACGGGGGATGGGTGTTCCTTTGACAGAATGGTGTTTAGGTGAGTTATGGTCAATGGTGGGGTCTTGGTTGAACCCTGGCATATTACTCGAAGAAGGGCGATTTTTGCCACAGTTACCTCTGCAGGTTATTTTAGGTAAACTGGGCGGTCAAATTCGCGGTAGAAGAGTTGGGGAAATTCTCTGGTTACTCATTATGTGGCAAGTTTGGCGTACCCATGTCTTGGGAGAAAAACCCACTCGAAGGTCACTAAATAATCCTTTTTACTTACCTTATTGGTTTTGGAAGTTTGGTCATTAGTCATTAGTCATTTGCCGCGTAGTCCTTTGCGTAGTAATTTATAGTTGCTAGTTATTAGTCATTGGTTATGTGACCAAAATGCGGTGGGGTTTCAACCTGGGGTGTTGATTATTGGTAAAATATAAAAAATTAATTCCCTACACTTTTTATGAGGAAAAGCTCGTAGTTGCGCAAAGAGCGCCAAAAGGTCTTTTGGCGCAACGCGCGAGCACACCAGAGCCTTTGTGCTCTTTGCGCAACTACAAACTTTTTCTGATATAGCAAAGAAAGAGTTGGTTAGGACAATTAAGATAATGTCGTGACTATCTCTTTCCTTGCTATATATGGTGGGTTACGGCGGATTGAGAAATTAAGGTGTTGTTCTTAAATTAATCGCCGCCTACCCCACCCCTACAAAGCTCATTCAGGCAACTTATCCCTGGGAGTCTTAGTTAATCTATAGCAGAAGGCAGAAGGCAGAAGGAAAACCCTTACTATTATTAAGTTTTAGATTTTGATAATGTCAATAC
>JADQBC010000071.1 GCA_016903655.1 Gomphosphaeria aponina SAG 52.96 = DSM 107014 | reverse complement strand
GCAGGGCTGTTTCATTTAAAAATTTAAGGCTTTTTAAAACCCTTAAAATCTAACGGTTTCAGGCTTATATTTCTAACAATTTGGGGAAAATTAACAAAAATCGTTATTATTGCTTTTATGTTTGTCAAAGCCTACATAAGCTCAAGCATTGATTTATAAAAATTGGTTATTTAAGTATTTAATATAAAATATGCTGATTAAAATAAATAATCTATTTAACTGCAAACGTAAAATGAAACAGCCCTGCCCGAGCCCGCGGGGGGGTAGGGGGGGGTTAACACTACTTTCGCAAAAGGTCTAAAAAAGAAAGTCAAAATGTGGGCTAGATGATAGCCAAGAGTAATTTATGTGGACAGGACACAAGGCAATTTGGTAAAATTTGTTACACAATACTTAAGGGCTGATCCTTGTTTGGGGATTTTTTTGGTTAATATGCGCCAGAATAGTTTAATTTTTAAGGATAAGTGTGCAGTGGATAGATATATAAATGATGGACAAACATAATAAAAAAGTTTTGTGGGCTTTATCTATAATTTTATCTGGTACTCTAGTAGGGGTTGAGTCTCAGGCTCAAGTACCTATAAGCCCAGAAATTCCACCCCCAGAAATTCCACCCCTCTTACCACCGCCTGAGGATTTGTTACCTATCCCCACTCCTCCTGTTTCCCAACCCGATGAACCTGCCACGACTATACCTGGAACTATAACTGTAAATCGGTTTAATTTTGAGGGGAATACTGCTTTTAGTAATGAGCAATTGGCAGAAGTTACTGCGCCCTATACAGGTCGTCCCCTGAGTTTTGCTGAACTTCTAGCAGCACGCTCGGCTGTTACCCAACTCTACGTGGATAATGGCTATCTCACTTCTGGAGCTTTTATCCCACCCCAGGAATTTCAAGGGGGTGTGGTGACTATTGATATTCTAGAAGGAACTCTCGAAGACATTAATGTAGAAGTGGAAGGAAGGCTAAGTCCTGATTATGTGGGTTCGCGTCTGAAAATAGCAGGGGGGAAACCTCTGAATGTGCCAAAGTTGTTGGAAGCGCTACAAATGCTGCAACTTAGTCCTCTCATTGAGAATATCTCGGCTGAATTGGCTGCTGGTATTCGCTCTGGGACGAGTAGTTTACAGGTAAAGGTAATTAGTGCTAATACTTTTAGTGCAGAAGTGATTTTGGATAATGGGCGTAGTCCTGCGGTGGGGAGTTTTCGGAGAATAGTTTCTGTGGGAGAAGGTAATGTATTTGGCATTGGCGATCGCTTTGATATATCGTATCGTAATACAGATGGAAGTGACGATCTGGAACTGGGCTATAATATTCCTTTAACTGCGTCCAATACTACGTTAAACCTAGGCTATCGCTATATTTCGGCAGAAATTATTGAGTCTCCTTTTGATGTGCTTGATATTGAATCGGAATATGTAAAATATGAAGGGGGTATCCGTCAACCTTTGCTGCAAAACCCTAATCAAGAATTGGCTATTGGTTTAAGTTTTGATTATCAAGACACGGAAACTACTCTTTTGGGTGAACCTTTTGCCTTTCCTTTTAGTGGTGCAAATGATGAAGGGGAAAACAGAGTATCTAGTTTGCGGTTTTACCAGGAGTGGCTAGCTCGTACAGAACAACAAGTAATTTCAGCGCGATCGCAGTTTAGTTTTGGCATTAATGCTTTTGATAATGTTACTCAGGCAGAACCCCCAGATAGTCTTTATTTTTCTTGGCGAGGTCAAGCTCAATGGGTGAGATTACTGGCGGCGGACACTGTACTATTAGCTCGGAGTGAGCTACAAATTGCAGATACAGCTTTAGTCCCGATTGAAAAATATTCTCTTGGTGGTTTAGGTACGGTGAGGGGTTATCGACAGGATGTACTTTTAACTGATAATGCCTTTTTTGCTTCCATAGAAGCTCGTTTCCCTATCTATCGACAAGAAGAAAAAGAAGTGGTGCTGCAAATTGTACCTTTTTTTGATTTTGGCACTGGTTGGAATAATTCTGGTAGTCCTGAATTAGAAGAGGACCAAACTTTGGCATCTCTGGGTTTGGGGCTTCAATTTCAGGTAAGTGATAATTTTACTGCTCGCCTCGACTGGGGTATTCCTTTAATTGAGGTTGATACTGGCGATGGCACTTGGCAAGAAAATGGTATTCTTTTTACCATCAGGATCAGTCCTTTCTAAATTTTTTTCCTTTGTAATTATTGGTAGAAGAGATGAGGGAAAAATAACCCAAATAATTAATTATCAAACTAGCTAGCTGATGAAATTTTTCGGCTAATTTTGGGAATAATCAGGAAGGGAACGGGGCTTTTTTCTTCATACTAGCATGGAGGTTTAAATTATGAACTACTTACCGCCAGAAGATAGTTTGGCTATTTTAAAAGAAAGTGTAGCAATTTGGAATGAAAGAAGGCGGCAGATGCAAAGCTCTCTGTCACAGTTGGGTAAAGTTAATCTGCGGGGAGTTGATCTCAAAGGGGATGATTTGAGATGTGTTGATCTCAGTCGTGCTGATCTCAGTGGTGCTAACCTGAGTCGTGCGGATCTCAGTTGTGCTAATCTCAGTGGTGCTAACCTTAGTGGTGCTGACCTCAGTTTTGTTGATTTGAGTCGTGCTGATCTGAGGCGTGCTGATCTGAGTCGTGCTAACCTGCTATATAAAACTGAACTTTCCTTGAATAATCAGGCTTATTCTTTAACAAGGCTACTGCCTTGAGAGTCTATTTCCTGCTTCATCCAGACGAGTCGGCTCGCTACTGTCCACAGGCGTTGATTCGGGCGTAGCCCACCCTATCCACTACTACTTCATTTGGGGCTTTTTCTAATCGCACTGAAGCATTTAAATCTCTATCAATTGTTAAACCACATTCATTGCACCTAAAAATGCGGTCAGATAAAGTTAAATCTGTTTTAATTGCTCCACAATTGCTACAACCTTTACTGCTTGGATACCATTGGTCAATTACATCCACTTTTGTTGCAAAAAACTCAGCTTTATAGAGTAATTGTCTTTTGAACTCATAAGCTCCTAAATCTCCCACTGCTGCTGCTAATTTATGGTTAGCCATCATTCCTTTTATGTTTAAGTTTTCTATTCTTAAATGACCATATTTTTGGCACAATTTAGTGGTAGTTTTCTGAAGAAAATCAGCTCTAACATTAGCTACTTTGGCGTGTTTTTTAGCTAACTTTTTCAAAGATTTTCTAGCATTATTAGAAGTTTTTATTCCTTGCTTCCTGTTACCTAATTGCTGGTGACGATTGTGATATTGAAAATTAGCCAGCTTGGTTTTCGCTTTTCTATAAGGCATTGGACTTTCAATGGTTGAACCATCACTTAAAGTAGCAAAAGTTTTTCCTCCCAAATCTATCCCAATGGGTTTAGTTATTTCATGGGATAAAGGTGGAATTTTTTCTGCCTCTACTGCAAAGCTGACAAACCATTTATCCGCAATTTTACTAACAGTAAAAGTTTGAGAAATATAACTATGTTTTAATGCTTCTTTTAACCTAAAAGTTCCCAGTGTTGGGATTTTTATTGATTTCCCCGCTGGTAATAATACCTTACCATTAGATGAATCTACTGTAAAACTACAGCTATTCTTTTTGCGTTTAAATCGAGGATAACTACCGAGTCCTTTAAAAAACCTAGAAAAGGCATTTTTTAAAGCTCTAAAAGCATTTTGATATACTCTCGATGAAAGTTTGTTACACCATTGATATTCCTTTTCCTTTTTTGTGTAATTAGTGAATAGCTTTTTGATAGTATCTATTTTTTTCGATGTATTAAATTTATATTCCTTGTGGTCAATTTGATTATACAAACCTAAAGCATAGTTATAGACAAAGCGACTATAACCAGCGTGTTGTGCTAATTTGGTTCGTTCCTTGTTATTGAGTTTGATTTCTATTTTAATGGCATACACGTTCAAATATATCTCCAAATACTTGTTGACTAATAATATAGCAGATCATTAATTGAGGTGAGATTCCTTCTTCGTAACTTTTACTTAAATAGACTTATTTATTCAAGTTTATTCAGCAAATTCCTATTTAATAGCAACTCTTCTTTAAAGACGATTTCAGTGGTCAATTTCTGAATTTTTCGAGTTAGAGGCTAATTTTTTTGCCCCTCTTCTCTGGATTTGGAGTTGTTAATTTGGCTCCCTACATCTTAATAACGTTTTCAATAGCCAATTTCTGAATTTTTCGAGTTAGAGGCTAATTTTGCTGCACCTCACTTTGGCTCTTCAAAAATTTGTTTATTGAAGCGTAATTTTTTTAGGAGTCGCTCCTTGTCCGTTAGGGGTATTAAGAGGAATTACCTTAAAAGAAAGTTCAGCCAAGTCATTATTTCTGGTGATTTGACGATTGATCCCGTATGGAGTACTCATATCTCTCAAAAAAGTCCCCGATGTATTAAGCAAAAAATCGTCTTTCTCATTTTTTAGGCGATTTGTTATTACTTGTGTAAGTGTACTTAAACTTTTTGTTACCATTTGTGCTTGAACATTTAATGCTGCATTGGCCAGATCTAAAAATTCATTTGATTGGGTTTGTAATACAATTTCTGATAATGTTTCACCTAAATCTCTTGCATTAGAATCACTCTCCATTAATAATACCGAAATTGCTACAAATTCTCCAGGATTTTCTGGTCCATAAACAAGATGTCCGTCTCCCAGCATTATTACTGTATCTCCACGATGAGTATTAGGATATTCAGCTAGATTAAATTCTAGGGATTTTTGCGTGATTCCATTACTATCAATGGCTAAAGTAACTAGATATGGTTGTATAGTTAATAAATCTGAAACTTCCTCAAGTAAAATGTGGTCAGCAGTTTTTTTAATTGAGAAAGAAGGAATTGTTATGGCAATTTTATCTGTTTGAGCATTAAAAGTCATATTTATTTATTACATCTTTAAGATTTTATTATGATTAGAACTTTTGTTAAGATTACTATATCTGCTTGTCACCCAGTAAGGTCACGATTTTATATCCCTACAATATAATAACGTTTCCCTAACCCAATTTCTGAATTTTTTGAGTTAGAGGCTTTTTTCCCTATCTCAATGCTTCCCATCAAACCCGCCTCCAAAAGGAAAACCCTTACACCGTCTGATTGCTCTCCCCCCTGGCTTTTTCCAATTGTCTCAAATCTGCTGCACCTACCATGATTACGTCATTCAGATGGGAATTAGCTGGTGCGTTACACGCAAGTTTTCACAGTGTACGAAAGCGGCGATCGCCTTGACAGCCAAAAAAGCGATCGCCTTTTCTGAATTTTTCGAGTTATGAGCTAATTTTGTTGCACCTTTTCCCTTGATTTGGAGTTGTGAATTTGGCTCCCTACATCTTAATAACGTTTCCCTAAGCCAATTTCTGAATTTTTTGAGTTAGAGGCTTTTTTTTATAGCTTGCTTAAATGATTTGTGATATTTTTAAGGCTCAAACCCTTACTGTAGGGGCAATTCATGAATTGCCCCTACCACAAATCAAATAGGATTGCTATAGTAGTCGTAATCCTTTAGATAGAGTGATTTTTAGTCAAAAAAAGGTCTCGACAATGTAGCTGTGAGTTAATCGAGTCGTTGCTTTCTTGTAAGCGGTGACAGCCTGACTATGAAAAGGTTCAGTTTGATAATGTAAACAGAGCAAGCCAGAAGTATCAAGAAGCATTAAGCCTCCTCATGGTTATTAACATATTCCCTAGCTAAATCTGCATCAATACTTTCATTGTTTACATCTATTGTATGACTCAGATTAATTTCCCCAAAATGCTCTTCAAATTTTGTTCTTGCAACTTCTCTTTCTCCTTCATCTAATGTTTCTGAGAAAACTTGCTCAAACTGTTTTTCTAGTATGCTGGCGGCTAAGATTTCGGGAGATGTTCCCATTGCCTCGGCTTGTTGTTGAATTGCAGTGAAAATCTTATTATTTAATTTTAAATTGATAATTTGACTCATTTTTAAACTCCTAAATAACTGTTGCCACAATTATAATGGATTTTTTATTTTTTGGGTTATTGGTGCGATCGCCCTTTTTTCAAATAACATAAAAAATCCCTTAGGGCGATCGCATTTTAATTACTTTCTCATTGTTATTCCTGTAAACACTGCTCTAAATATTCCCAACCTTGAGGGTTATTTGGATATTGTTTAGTAAATTCCGCCAAAACAGCTACAGCTTTTATTTTATCCTTTCGCAAGTGATAATATTGAGCTTTTAACTGATGAGCATCAGCAGAATAGGGAGCTAGTTTCACAATAGCTGTTACCATTTTTTTGGTGTGCTTCCCTTCTTCCTCAAATACCAATTTTAATTGCAAACGATTAATTAATTGTCTTTTTAATACTAAATATTCATCAGGATATAACTTGGCTAGTTTACTTAAAATTATCTCTGCTTCCTGAAAATTTCCCAGAATTAAAAGTGCATCATAACTGTTAATTAATGCAATCAGATCATCTGGGTGGAGTAACAATATTTCCTCAAAAGCTTTCAAGGCAGCCATTTCATTTTTCATCTGTATTTGTACCTGTCCCAATGCTAACCAATGAGCGGAGTTTTCTGGTTCTAAAGATGTGGCTAAATCAAAGGCTTTGATTGCTATGTCTTTCTGGTTTTTACAAACTGCTATTAATCCCTTAATATGATGTTCAGAGGCTAAATTATTGCATGATTTTAATGCCTTTTCATAAATCTGGATTGCTTCAGCTTGCCGCTTCATTAACTCTAAAATTTTACTCAGTTTTACACACACATTAATTAATTGGGGTTGCTGCTGAATAACTTGGCGATATTCTTTGATGGCTTGCTCCCAGTTGCCTCTTTCATAGAGTAAATCAGCTAATTCTAATCTTTTCTTCCAGCCAGAGGGATACTGTTTTACATATTTGAGTAAGGTTTTTATTTTCTGCTCTTGTCTAATGGGTTTTTTCTTTGATATCAGTTGGACATTAAACTCTAACCCTAAAGAATCCGCTCCCTTTACCCAGCATATTTTTTCTAAAGATATGGCAGTTACTTCATAATTTATTTGCTCAAAATTTGTGGAGCTTAAACACTTGACATCCTGGTAAAAATTATTAATAATATCTTCTTCTTTTAATGATAACAAAGAAAAAGAATTATCAATTCCTGAAAGATATTTTTTTAGCTGCGGTTGCAGAATTTTTCGCGCTTCTTGGATGCGTTTATAAACATTATCTTGGGAGATACCGAGTTTTTGCGCAATATCTGGGTAGGGTATTCCCTGGTAAAAATGCAGGATAAAAGGCGATCGCAGTCGGCTAGATAGGTTTTTTGTAATTATATATATAAGCATACGAAGCTCACTATGGAGAATAGCCGACTCAGGAGAGTGGTGACAGTAAGCAAAGCTCTCCTCTCCTCCCACTGTTTCAATGCTCTCAATAGCCATTATGTTTCTTTTGCGTTGGCGATGCAGATCCAGACAAAGGTTATATGTCATGCGAGTTAACCATGGTTTGAGATTAGTAATTTTTTCCGCATATTTGGGTAATTTCTCCCATGCTTTCAGCTTAACTAGACTCAATGCTTCTTCTGCATCAGTTTGATTACCTCCCATCCACTTGAGGCAACAACGGCTAAGATAGTCATCATATAGTAACCATAACTCCCAAAACGCCAGGCGATCGCCTTGAGATACAAGTTTCAACAGACTTAATGCTGTTGTGCCACACAATGTTTTGATTTTCTTCACTGTTCAAAGTTCCCTGTTTTTTATTGATATATTCGTTACAAAAATTGGTGTTTATGCACTTTTGTGAAAAAATCTGGCATAGATAAGCTTAAAACTTTGACAGGCAAGGGTTGTAAGTATTTTGGTCACTCTAATTTACTCACAAATAACTGTATTTGTTTGTAAGTTACAGTTATTTGGTTGGTTTTGTTTCCCAAGTCAAACGGAAAGGTCAAGCCCTATTTTTTCCTGTTACTTTTTCAGAAATTTACTTAATAAAATTGGTCCTAAAAGATAGTAATGACCCACAGATTCTAAACCCACATTTAAGCCGAATTGTGAGCGTTGTTCTTTGCTATAAAATTTGATACCATTGGGAGAAATCGGTAAAAAACCTTGTTTTTCTCTCCCGATATAATCAACAAGATAATAGTAGCCTCCTGGTTTTAATACTCGACTAATTTCTGAGAAAACTTGTTGCGGGTTGGGATAATGCAGAAAACTAATACTATTAAAAACTGCATCAAATTGACCTTGAGCAAAAGGTAAAGACTCTGCATTACCCTGAACATAAATTAATCTCTTTCTGTGTTGATTTTGTTGTCTTGCTTGACGAAGCATTACCGCAGAAAAATCTAAGCCAGTCCCTTTTAAATCGGGAAAATTACTTGCTAAACGATTTAAAAGTTTACCAGTTCCACAACCTAAATCTAGTATATTAGGATGTTCAGGAAGTTGTACATATTCTAAGAGTCGTTTGTGGATAGCTTGATAGAAGATGGTGGTAAAGATTAAATCGTAGTTGGGGGCCCAGCGGTCAAAGAATTTTTGTTTTTTGGTAGAAATGTCCTTAGTCATGGGATTAAAATTAAGTTAGGATAATTGTTGTTATTTAAGATTTGATGTCCGTTGGTGGAAAATAAAGGTTAAGGTAAGATCCACCTAATTTCTCTGTTCAAGTTATTAACTCTTATCGGTAAAAAACCTCCTTCTAATTTCTCTTGACAATTATTGATAATTATATTGGTAAAGTGAGTTGCTTAGGTGTATTTTTCCGCTGGAAAGAAGAATTTTGCTTGAATTTTTTAGTCTCAGTGAAGCGGTCAAGGTATTCTAATATACAATTAGCTACATATTCAGCCAGTTGAACTGGAACTGCGTTACCTATTATTTGTTCTACATCTGTTTTTGAACCTTCAAAAATAAAAGTTTTAGGAAAGGTTTGAAGATAACTTCTTTCAATGGTTGTTAGAGGACGAACATTTTCAGTTAATGGTGCAGCATCACCTGGATGTAACTTATAATTTTTAGGAAGAGGACGGTTAACACCTCTAATGGTTGGACTGGGTTCATCAATGCTAAATATTGCTCTTCTTTGATAACTTCTTGGATGTCTATAATAATAATTGATATCTAATGTGTTTCCCAAATATTCTCTAACAGTCATAGGTTTATTAGATAAATTTTTATCAAGATAATCACTTAATGCTTGGTCTTCTCCCTGATAAATACCCAGCCAAAAAAACCGTTTTCTTTTTTGAGGAACGTTACATAAACTAGCATCAATAATTTTTTCAGTTATCCCATAATTTGCTTTTTTTAAAAGGCTTTTTGCTTCTCGATACCTTTGAGTTTTATTAAACCTTTCTACATTTTCCATGACAAAAAATTTAGGTAAAATATGAGTAATAATTTCTACAAAACTGAGGGTTAAATCTCCTCTTCCTAAATTTTCATTGCGTTTACCTGCACTAGAAAAATCTTGACAAGGTGGTCCCCCCATAATTAGATCAGGGTTTAAGTTTTTGAAATGTTCTAAATATTGCTGATATTGACTAAGATCATATTGGTAAATAGGATGGTTAAAGTTTTGCCGATAAATGTTAACAGCTACATCCCAATTATCATAAGCAGCTAAAATGGTATAACCTGCATTTTCAAATCCTAATGATAAACCACCACAACCAGCAAATAGGTCAATAACTCTCATTGTTTTGTTAATCAAATAAATTGGGCGTATTTAATATTATGGCATCAAATCGTCGTTCTGGACTGAGAAATTTTTCACCTCCTCCTAAAATAATATTTTTAATCTCGTCCTTTTTTATTCTTGGATGAGTTAATTGTTCTGATTTCATATAAGGATAAGTCTTTGTACCACTTAGGGCAAAAGCTTTATCATTTTTTTTATTAAAAGAGATTTTATTAATAACATTAGTATAGTCAATTTTACCTGTTATAGCAAAATCATATAGCATTATGATAAGTGTCTAATTTTTTATCAATAACAATATAAACTGGCTTAATATTTTTTGAACTCATATAACAAGCTAATGCGGTAGGAAATGAATTATTAAATTGATTTTTTCCCCAACTTAATTTTTTATTAAAGTCTCGGTTAGATTGATTGAGTCCAAACAATTTGGTATGATTAGTCATAAAAATTGCCAGAAGTATCTATTATTTAATTGTCTCGCTCTGGGCGGGTTTTGATTTAAACTTAATACTGTGGTAACAAATATCTATAGCAAATAATTACCGAAAAGTGAATAATAAACCAATTCCCGCTACTGCAATTAATACCCCTAAAATTGACCTGAGACTTATTAGACATGAGTGCGAAACTAAAACCAAAATCAATTTTTATATTTATTTCATGTAAAACTCTCCCTACTCCCCCCTCCCTACTCCCCGACGTTAGATATGCATGCAAAAAGTCTATTTTATCTCCCAGGCGTGCAGCAATGGGAATTACAAATAAAGGACTGGTGGCTAAGAGAGTTTGGGCTAATGGGTTAAACTGAAAAAACATCAACGGTTTTTCAAGGAGCTACCAGATGACAGTCCGACAACCACGCTATAGCAAAGAAGAATTTGCCAAACGCGGCCATGAAATCTACTCAAATCAGGTGCGATCGCAAGTCGAAGAACATAATCAGGGCAAGATTGTGGCCATCGATATTGAAACAGGAGCCTTTGAGGTTGCTAAAGATAGCCTTACCGCTTCCAAGCAATTGCTAACTCGATATCCCGATGCACAAATTTTATGTATTCGGATTGGACATCGTGCCGTCCATCGCTTTGGTTTCCATACTTCTACAGTATAACTATGATTCTTGGGAAAGTTAATAGTAACCGAGAAGCGATCATCTCGTTAGCGGTGATCGGCGAGAATTATCAGCAACAAAAGATTAAAGCTATTATTGATACTGGCTATACAGGTTTTCTGACTTTGCCATCCACCGTTATTATTGCCTTGGGACTTACTTGGTATAATCGCCAAGAAAGTCTTTTAGGTGACGGCAGCTTATGTATGTTTGATGTTTACGAAGCCAGCATTATTTGGGATAGCCAAGTGAGAACAATTGAAGTTGATCAAGCAGACACCGATCCCTTAATTGGAATGGGTTTGCTTGAAGGATACGAGTTGAAAATTCAGGGTATTGAGGGTGGAATTGTAACCATTACTGCTCTATCTTAAACCCTAAAGCGATCGCCGTTATTGACTAAGATCATATTGGTAAATAGGATGGTTAAAGTTTTGCCAATAAATGTTAACAGCCACATCCCAATTATCATAAGCAGCTAAAATAGATTAAACTCGCTTTTACATAAGAAAATTTCCTTACCAATAATTACCGAAAAGTGAATAATAAACCAATTCCTGCTACTGCAATTAATACCCCTAAAATTGACCTTACACTTATTCTTTCTCCCAGGCGTGCAGCAATGGGAATTACAAATAAAGGACTGGTGGCTAAGAGAGTTTGGGCGATACCTGCGGGGGCAAATTTTAGGGAAGTTTGTTGTAACCAAATGCCTAAATAAGTACTGCCAAAAGCTGTAATAGCGATCGCCCCTACTAATTTCCCTGACCAGTTTATTTTCCCTGACTCACTCTGTTTTTTCCCCTTAACCAGCAGTAAGAAAACCACAATAATTGTCCCGCCAATTAACCTTAACAAAGTACTCCATAAAGGATTTATCTCCGAGGATACTAAAGCAAAACGGGAAATAATTACGCCACTTGACTGGGCGACTTCTGATAATATTGCCCAAATTATTCCTTTTTTCCCATTGGCGGTACTAATTACTGAACCTTGAGTTCTTTCTGTGATAACCCAACCCACACCTATTCCTGTAATTAAAATTCCGCACCAAGCACCAAAACTTAATTTTTCTCCTAAAAAAATCAAGGCTAATAATGCGGTCATGGGTGGTGCTAAAGTTTCCATGAGGAGAGTTCTTCTAGCTCCCAAATTATTGATAGCGATAAAATAGGCTGTATCTCCTAAACCAATACCAAGAATACCACTAATGAGAAATAAACCCACTGTCACTAGGTTAAATTTTATCTGAAGTTCGCCGCTAAGGACGAGAGTGAGACAAATGAAGGCGATCGCTATTAAACCTTTGAGCAAATTCAGTTGTAGGGGTGGTATTCTAGGTCCAAGTAATCCATAAACTGCAGAAGATGCGGCCCACAAAAATGCGGCACTTAATGCTGCTAGTTCTCCCTTAAAATCATTAATCCACATTTAATAACTGATTTAAAAACAAAGAGTTCAGAATGCTAAGAGCAAAAAAAACTCCTTAACTCTTAGACTCCTGAACTCCTTAATTTTACCGTTAAATTCTCAACCAGTACTTTAACCTAAAGGATGGAATAATAAATCTGGGAAAAAACGATTAAATTCAATCAAAATCCCAGCCGTAAAGGTCAACAAAGCCATAATTAGCACGGGGGCAGTGGATAGAAAGGCGGTTAAGTCCTTCATAAAATCTTCTCCAAAAAATAGATTTTTTAAGTTGAATTAGCGAGGGGAAATGGGAATTTCACTGTCTTTGGCAACTAATTCCCCAGAGAGAAATTCTTTCAGTGCAGCAGCGGGCCAAGCGAAACCAGTCAACATTTTGCCGAGGGCTAAAGGAACATCAATGATAACTTCTTTAGCTTCTGGGTTTTTATCTTGGCGGATGGCAATTAAATAAGCACGACCTACCCAACCAATCCAACCAGTTATATACAGGAAGAGGATACTGGGAATAATAAAGTCACCAGCATGGCTTAAACGACCATCGACGATTAAACGAGGCAAACCATCTGCTGCACCACAGAGAGCTTCAGAATAAAGGGCTGCTCTCTTTTGTCCTGACATTGGGTCATCTGTAGTGTTGCGGAAGTTCTTCGCCTTCGCTTGATAAACAGAAGATTCACTACAAGGTACTAGGTTAGATGTAGAAAAATCCAGACCTGCACTAGCTGCTGGGGCAAAGTTAAACCACAGCGTTATGGCTAGAATTAAAGCAAACAGTTTGCGCATTCTATTTTTTCCTTTTGTTACAAAACAATAAATTTTTGGTACAAAATATTAGTTGTACACGGAAGCATTTTACTGTGATAAGCTCCCCAAGTGCGAAAGTTTAATTTTTGGCTCAATTAAGAGAATGAAAACAATCTTAGCAGTAGAAACGAGTTGTGACGAAACGGCTGTGGCGATCGTAAAAAATCGTAACGTTTGCAGCAATGTGGTAGCCTCCCAAATTCCAATCCACCAGCAATATGGCGGGGTTGTGCCTGAAGTTGCTTCCCGCGAGCATTTGGTAATGATTAACCCTTGCATTACTCAAGCTCTCGCAGAAGCTAAACTGAGTTGGCAGGATATTGATGGTATCGCTGCAACTGTTGCTCCAGGTTTGGTGGGAGCTTTACTGGTGGGCTTAACTGCTGCTAAAACTTTGGCAATGGTTCACCAAAAACCTTTGATTGGAGTGCATCACCTCGAAGGTCACATTTATGCCACCTATTTGAGTGAACCTGAGTTAATGCCTCCTTTTTTATGTCTGTTAGTTTCTGGGGGTCACACTAGCTTAATTTATGTCAAGGATTGTGGTAAGTACGAAATGTTGGGAACAACGCGAGATGATGCGGCGGGGGAAGCTTTTGATAAAGTGGCGCGGTTGTTAAATTTGGGTTATCCAGGTGGCCCTGTTATCGATCGCATGGCACAAACTGGCAACCCCCAAGCTTTCCCCCTCCCAGAAGGGAGAATTTCTCTGCCAGCAGGGGGTTATCATCCCTATGACACGAGTTTTAGTGGTTTAAAAACGGCGATGTTATATCTGGTACAAAAGTTAGGACAACCTTTACCAGTAAATGACCTGGCGGCTAGTTTTCAAGCAACAGTGGCGCGAAGTCTTACTAAAAAAACTCTCACTTGTGCTAAAGACTACGGAATAAAGACAATAGCTGTGGGTGGTGGGGTGGCAGCAAATAGTGCTTTGAGACAACAGCTCAAAGCTGCAGCCGAAGCTGAAAATATTCAGGTATTTTTCCCCCCCTTAAAATTTTGCACTGATAATGCTGCCATGATTGCTTGTGCTGCTGCTGACCATTTTCAACGGGGACATATTTCTCCTCTTACTCTGGGAGTACAATCCCGATTAGCTATCACAGAGGTAATGAAGCTTTATTCTGTCAATTAACTAAATGAAAATAATGACAAATAAAACCGAAAAAATCAAGTGGAACACAGCAGATTTAGATTTTTTTCCCGAGGACGGAAAAAGATATGAAATTATTGATGGAGAATTAATAGTGACCAGAGCGCCTCATTGGAAGCACCAAAGAGTAGTAATGAAAATTAGTAATCAGTTAGAAAATTGGTGTCAAAAAACAGGTTTAGGAGAAGTAACCACTGCACCAGGAATTATTTTTACTGGTGCAGATAATGTAATTCCTGATGTGGTTTGGATAAGCTTGGAGCGCTTACAAAATGTGCTTGATGAAAAAGGCCATTTAATTGATGCACCAGAATTAATTGTAGAGGTGCTCTCAAAAAACAAGCAAGACGTGGAAAGAGATCTGGAAATAAAACTTAAACTTTACTCAAATCAAGGTGTTCAGGAATACTGGGTATGTGATTATGAAAAAAAACAGATAAAAGTTTTTGCTCGTGAAAAAGCAGCATTAAGACTTTCTGCCACACTTTTTGAACAAGATAATCTTAGCACCACTCTACTCCCAGGGTTTTCTTGTCAAGTATCACAAATTTTTGAGAGGAATTAGTAATGAAAAATATCAAAATCATTGTTGAAAAACATCCTGATGGTTATATTGCCTATCCTTTAGGGGTTCAAGGTGTAGTCATAGGTGAAGGCGAGAGCATGGATGAAGCGTTAGTTAATGCTAAATCAGCTTTGAGTTTCCATATTGAAACCTTCGGAACTGAAGTATTAGACACAGAATCTGCCGTACTAGAAGCGTCCATTATTGAAACCATCATCTAAATGCCGAAATTTCCTGCTTTTGATTCATCATTCATAATTAATTAATGCTTGGTTTTCTTAATTTAAATAAACCTGTAGATTTTACTTCCCACGATTGTGTGGCTAAAGTCAGAAAAATATTACAATGTAAGCGGGTGGGACACGGGGGAACTCTTGATCCAGCAGCTACTGGGGTTTTACCTATTGCGGTAGGTCAAGCTACTCGATTGTTACAATTTTTGCCTGAAGCAAAGGCTTATCGGGCTAAAATCAGGTTTGGAGTGCAAACAACTACGGATGATTTGGCAGGGGAGGTAATTGAGAGAAAACCTTGTTCTGAGTTAACTTTAGACCAGGTAGAACCGCTACTGGGGCAGTTTTTGGGAAAAATTGAGCAAATTCCTCCAGCTTATAGTGCCATTCAACGGGGGGGGAAAAGACTTTATGAGTTGGCGAGGGCGGGGGAAAAAGTGGATGTTCCCGTGCGTACTGTGGAAGTGAGTCAGATAGAAGTTTTAGGTTGGAATGGGGGGGAGTATCCAGAGTTAGAAGTGGCGATCGCCTGTGGGCCTGGAACTTATATCAGGGCGATCGCTCGCGACTTGGGAAATTTAGTAGGAGTGGGTGGTACTTTGGCTGGTTTAATCCGCACTTTAAGTTGTGGGATGAATTTAGAAAATAGTGTGAGTTTTGAAGATTTAGAAATAGGAAAGATTGATTTAATTAAACCAGATTTTCCTTTACAAAATCTGACCGCAATTAAGCTTAATGCAGAAGCTGCGAACCGTTGGTGTCAAGGTCAAAAGATTTTAATTGAGCAGGAGACAATAACTGATAAAATATCTGTAAGAGTTTATCAGGAACAACAGTTTTTAGGTGTTGGTGAGTTAATTAATAATATTAATTTATTGTGTCCTAAAGTTGTTTTAATTTAAAAAGGTGCATCTCAATTTTGTTAACGTAACCTGTTACTTACCCAGAGGTTTGGGGGTTGGTTGGTGGGAGACATAAGGGTTAGGGTTTGGTTTCCAAACCCCTACAACGATCGCTCCTTTGGGTACTTATTGATCTGACCGACATTCAGCACCTCGTTTTGTATTACTAAAATTAGTGTTGGTTAACACCAGAAAATCTAAAAAATATTGTTGGTATAATTAAAATAGTCCACTCAAAACAACAGCTCTATGAACGACCTCTACGGAGGAAAAGATCCCCGAAATATTCCTAGTTATTCTATCGGTGATGCTGCCCGTTATTTACGAATACCGCACGGTACAATTAGTTCATGGACAGTAGGACGAAAATATCCAGTAGTTGAGGGTTCAAGCTTCTTTCCTCCCCTGATTGATATTCCTAAAAAAAAGCCCTATCTCCTCTCATTTACTAATTTAGTTGAAATTCATGTTTTAAGAGCAATTCGCCAAACTCATAAAATTCAACTGAATAAAGTCCGAGAAGCACTAGATTATCTCGATGAAACTTTGAAAATTCCCCATCCTCTCGCTACGGAACAATTTCGCACAGATGGGGTTGATCTCTTTATCGAAAAATATGGGGCTTTGATTAACGCTTCAAAAAAAGGACAATTAGCCTTAAAAGATGAATTTAATTTGCACTTAGAACGGATAGAACCTGATGATAGCGGTTTAGCTATTAAACTTTATCCTTTTACTCGCTCCCATGAAGAAAATAACCCGAAAATCGTAGTTATCGACCCCCGTATTGCATTTGGTAATTTAAGTATAGTTAATAAAGGAATACCAACAAAAAACATTGCAGAACGATATAAAGCAGGAGACTCCATTGAAGAATTAGCCTATGATTATGATTGTACTTCTTTAACCATTGAAGAAGCTATTCGCTGTGAATTACTAAATGCTGCTTAATTTTAAAAGTATTAACTTTCGATAATGACCAGTAGGCGAAATCAATCAAACGCTGTTAGAGGAATTAGAACAATGAGAATCTTCTTAAATCTTTCTAAAAAAGGAAAACTTAAATTAAAGTGATTTTATTGTATGGAAATAAGGTATGATTAGTTACATTAACTAAGAACAGAGACAGGAAATTAAGCGATCGCTTTTCATGGTAAATTAGCGTAAAGGATAAATTTGACAAGATAAAAATGAATAAGAAAATGAAAACAACACTATTCGGTTCTTGGAAATCACCTATTACTTCAGATTTAATTGTTGCTGGTACAATTGGATTGGGAGCAGTTACTATAGATGGGGATAATATCTATTGGTTGGAAGCAAGACCTACTGAAAAAGGAAGAAATGTCCTCGTAAAATGCACTGCTGACGGAAAAATAACCGATGTTACCCCGCCTCCTTTTAATGTGCGTACTCGTGTCCATGAATATGGTGGTGGTGCTTTTCTGGTAGAAAATGGTACGGTGTTTTTTACTAATTTTAGTGACCAGAGAATTTATCAACAAAAATTAGATGAAACTCCTCAACCTCTAACCCCAGAGTCACAACGACGTTATGCAGATATGTGTTTGGATAAATACAGAAATCGTTTGATTTGTGTCTGTGAAGACCATTCCCAAACTAATCACGAACCAGAAAATACTCTAGTTAGTATAAACTTAAATTCTGGGGAAGTTGAGGTGTTAGTTTCAGGAGCTGATTTTTACTGTTCTCCTCGTATTAGTCCCGATGGAAAACAATTAACTTGGTATAGTTGGAATCATCCTAATTTACCTTGGGATGGGACTGAGTTATGGGTGGCAAAAATTAATTTAGATGGTTCTTTAAGTGACGCTGAATTAATCGCTGGGGGAAAAAATGAGTCTATTTGTGAACCAAAATGGTCGCCAGATGGGATGTTATATTTCTCTAGTGATAAAACTGGTTGGTGGAATTTATATTGCCGTAATTTTGAGGGAGAAATAGAAGCTTTATCTCCAATGGATGCTGAGTTTGGTTATCCTCATTGGGTTTTTGGGGAGTCAATTTATGACTTTGTAAATGATAAAGAAATTATTTGTACATATGGAAAAAATGGTAGTTGGTATCTTGCTAGTTTGAATACGGAAAGTAAGGAAATAAAAAAAATAAATACTCCTTATACAAGTATCTCCTATCTTCAGGTTAGGGAGAATAAAATTGTGTTTATTGGTGGTTCTCCTACTCAACCTACAGGGGTGGTAAATTTAGATTTAAATACAGAAGATAAACCCCACCCCAACCCTCCCCTTAGTAAGGGGAGGGAGTCAGTCTTTCCCCCCCTTACTAAGGGGGGGTCAGGGGGGGTTAATCCCAGTAAAATACAAGTATTAAAACAGTCCAGTAATTTGGAAATTGACTCAGGATATTTATCTACTCCAGAGGCGATCGCTTTTCCCACAGAAAATGGTCTGATTGCTTATGGTTGGTACTATCCGCCTAAAAATAAAGACTACACAGCACCAGCGGGTAATTTACCCCCATTATTAGTTAAAAGTCATGGTGGCCCAACTGCGGCAGCTTCTGCTACTTTTAATTTAAGGATTCAATATTGGACAAGTCGCGGTTTTGCTTTTTTAGATGTCAATTATGGGGGTAGTACTGGTTACGGACGAGAATACCGTGAAAGGTTAAATGGAAAGTGGGGCATAGTTGATGTTGATGACTGTGTAAATGGGGCAAAATATTTAGTAAATGCAGGAAAAGTAGATGGGGAAAAATTAGCAATTTCTGGAGGAAGTGCAGGAGGATATACAACTTTGGCGGCTTTAACTTTTCGGGATACTTTTAAAGCAGGAGCAAGTTATTATGGGGTGAGTGACTTAGAAGCATTGGCAAAAGATACCCATAAATTTGAAGCCCGTTATCTGGATAATTTGATTGGGAAATATCCAGAAGAAAAAGAGATTTATGAAAGGCGATCGCCTATTAATTTTACTGAAAAACTTTCTTGTCCAGTGATTTTTTTCCAGGGTTTAGAAGATAAAGTTGTGCCACCAAACCAAGCAGAAACAATGGTAGCAGCATTAAAAAATAAGGGAATAACAGTTGATTATGTTGCTTTTGAAGGAGAGCAACATGGTTTTCGTCAAGCGGAAAATATCAAAAAAGCATTAGATGAGGAATTTCAATTTTACGCCCGTGTTTTTGGTTTTTAATCCTAGGGTGCATGTTCAGCGGTGCCGTAACGCAACATTTCTGAACCTAAATGTAATTACTTATTAGTATCAATTATTGAGTAACAAACATGAAATATAAAATTGATCTGAAAAAAACAGAAGAGGGATCTGCTGTGTGGTGTCCTACTTTACCAGGATGTGCTTCTCAAGGTTCAACAAAAGAAGAAGCTCTAGATAATATTCAAGATGCAATTTCTGCTTATTTAGAAGTTGCTGAAGAATTAAATCAAGGGGTGGAGTATTATTATTTAGAAGTTGAATTGAATCATGCCTAGTCTTCCAGGAATTAATCATCAAGCTGCTATTAAGGCTTTTGAAAAAGCAGGGTTTCAGATTATTCGTCAAGGAAAACATATTATTATGACTGATGGAGAAAATATCCTAACAATTCCGAGAGCTAATCCGATTAATGCTTACACAATGGCAAAAATTATCAAGGTTCTGGCTTGACTATTGAAGAATTTAAAAAGCTTTTATAAGTTTATGTTATATAGCGAGCCTAAATGAATTGTGAAAATCAAATATACATAAAAAGTATTACAAACAAGTGGCTTAAGCCACTTGTCTCACTACAAACTATTTAGGATTGCTATAAACTATTACGGGTTTTATTTTAAGCTATAAATTTGACGGAGAGAATGAATAAAACATTAAAATTTATCGACCTTTTTTGTGGTATTGGTGGACTAAGATTAGGCTTTGAAAATGCTTGTAACCAACTCAAAATTAAACCCATTTGTGTGTTTGCATCAGAAATTAAATCAACAGCAATTCAAGTATATCAAACAAACTTTAATAATGAAAAAGTCTCTGGAGATATTGCGCAAATAGACTCTAACAAAATTCCCGATTTTGATGTGTTACTAGCAGGTTTTCCTTGTCAATCATTTAGTACTGCTGGAGTGAGAAAAGGTTTAGGGGATGCTCGCGGTGTATTATTTTATGAAATTGAGCGAATCCTGAAAGAGAAACAACCTGGGGGTTTCTTGTTAGAAAATGTCCCAAACTTACTTAAACATAATAGAGGCAATACTTGGCAAATAATTAGTAAAAAATTATCTGAACTTGGATATAAAATTAGTTACTGTATTTTAAACTCAAAACATTTTGGTTTACCCCAAGATAGAGCCAGAATTTATCTTGTTGGTACTTTAACAAAACAAGTACATTTAGATAATTTTCCTGAAAGTCATTGTTTTTTAAAAGATATTTTAGAACAGGGTTTGCCAACTTTAAAGACAAAATTAACTCAAAAACTGTTAGAAATTTATCAAATTGATGAGTTATATGGAAGAGCGATCAAAGATAAAAGAGGTGGTAATAATAATATTCATAGTTGGGATTTGGAAATTAAAGGTAAAATTACTGTTGAGCAAAAAAAGTTATTAAATAGTTTGTTGAAGGAAAGAAGAAAAAAAATCTGGGCAGAAAAAAAAGGGATAAAATGGATGGATGGAATGCCCCTAACACTAACAGAAATAGCTAGTTTTTATAACAATGATTTACAAAATTTACAAAAGCTGTTAGATGACCTGGTGGAGAAAAAATATTTAAAATATGAACATCCAAAAGATGAATTTATCAGAGAAAATGTTAAAACAAGATTGCCAAGAATGGATTTACCCAAAGGATATAATATTGTGACAGGAAAACTAAGTTTTGAAATCAATAAAATTTTAGATCCTGATGGGATTGCACCTACATTAGTAGCAACAGATATGGAAAGAATAGCTGTTATTGATGGTAAGGGAATTAGAAAATTATCCAATAGAGAAGGTTTAAGGTTATTTGGTTTTCCCGAAGATTTTCAATTAAATATTGCGCCTAAAAAAGCCTTTGATTTGCTTGGAAATACAGTTCCTGTTCCTGTTGTTAAACAAGTTGCTCTGAGACTGGTTAAAACAGTTTTAGAATTAAAAAGTATTCAGCAGAAAAAGAGTTTTGCAATGTAATAATTTATTTTAAGTTACACAAACTTCTAGTTTTCCAGGAATTAATCATTGAAAAAGTGGGGTTTGTATTGCTTATGACTGAGAGAACCCAGAGCTAATCCCATTAATGCTTAAAATGTTTGAGAGGTGCTTTTAAGGGTTATTTTCCAATTATTACGAGCAAATTTTGCAGTTTCATCAGCAAGGAGCGTAACATCAGGTACCAAAACAGGAAAGTTGTTCTGCATCTCTCCTGTATCAAATCCTGAAGGTTTGATTTGCCTGAGTAAAGAGTACATCATAAGCCGAACCAACTATCTCGGATTGGTCAGAAGTTAAGTTAGGGACAAATCCCAGAAATTCCTTCAAACCGATCGCTGAGTAAGGCACTCGAAAATTAAGGTGGGAAACACAGCGCTGATTTAGGGCTGCTAACTGTAGCTTAAATATGTAGATTTTGCTAGAATTTTGAAAACAAAAAAAAGAAATCTTTAATGCGTGAAGAAGGTACAAAATATAATAGAATGCTTTCAGCTTGGAGTTATTCAAAGTTTTTTGAATCTTTAAAAGCTATTGCAACTAATAGAGGCATTGAATTATTTTCTGTATTCCCTCAATATACTTCTTTAATTGGTTTAGTCAAATACATGAAAATGTATGGATTAAATAGCGGTGTTGCAGCAGCTATCGCTATTGGAAGAAGGGGAATGAGATTAAGTGAAAGATTACCCCGTGCCATCAAGACCGCTCTATCCGTGAAGGATAGAGCGCATCTATGGAGCGGATATTACAAACTAAATAAGCTACTAAAAGCTAATTATGGTTACTATAGGCGGCACCACTTTTATAGTAATTGTAGTTATCCTAACTGGAGTTGTAAGGTCAAGCCTATTATTGAGTCTGTGGCAGTGTTAAGGACCGAGTAATAAGCAAGCTCTATATAGCCCTTTACAACGCAAAAGTTAAACCGCCTACTTTTTTCTACAGTAAAATTAGCAATTTCCTAGATAAATAGGTTTGTCTAGATTTTTATAAGCGGAACAGCATTCTTTGTGAATTTTTAAGGCTGGGAATGGCGATGTGGGGCTGTTTCATTTAAAAATTTAAGGCTTTTTAAAACCCTTAAAATATAACGGTTTCAGGCTTATATTTCTAACAATTTGGGGAAAATTAACAAAAATCGTTATTCTTGCTTTTATACTTTTTAAAAGCTACATAAGCTCA
>JADQBC010000140.1 GCA_016903655.1 Gomphosphaeria aponina SAG 52.96 = DSM 107014 | reverse complement strand
CATGATGATAAGACAGCCAGAGATGGTAGTTTGAATTGTACCCGTGTAAAGGGACATATCCCAGAGGAGCGGTGTGATGCGAAAGTATCACGCACCGTTCTGAAGACGAGTCAGAGAGGTGACTCTCTGGCTTAGTTTAATTTATCAAATTAGCTCATGACTTCATACGCTTTTTGGAATAACAAAGGTGGAGTGGGAAAAAGCTTCCTTTGTTTTGTGGCAGCTTCCGAGTATGCTCATCTTCATCAAGATACAGATGTATATGTAATTGATTTATGTCCCCAAGGAAATGTGTCGGAAACCCTACTTGGCGGATATTTACATGGTTCTAAAGCCCTAAATTCTTTGCTGCATAAAACACCTCGTAAAACAGTAGCTGGCTATCTTGAAGCGCGTTTAAATTCACCTTTCCAGATGATTCCTGAGATAGCGCAGTATCTTTGTGAACCAAAAGAATTTAATCCGAGTCTGCCAGAAAATCTCAAATTAGTATGTGGAGACAATCTTCTGGAAATTATCTCTGAAGCAATAAGGCAAACTTCTCAACTGTCAATACCGATTAACTCATGGAAACAAGTTATAACTTGGATATACGACCTTACCGTTGCTTTGCGCAACCATAGCGGCGAGAGAAAAACAATGTTTGTAATAGATTGCAACCCGAGTTTTGCAGTCTATACACAGCTTGCTCTTGTAGCAGCAGAGAGTGTAGTTATTCCCTTTACAGCAGATGATAGTTCTCGTCGTGCTATAGAGAATGTGGTTGCACTTCTCTATGGCCTAACTGATACCCAGACACAAACATATGCAAGAATTAGTTTTGCCAAACGTGCTAAAGAAGAAGGTATCCCTGTACCCAAGTTAAATACGTTCGTGAGTAACAGAATGACCTTTGACAATGGAAAACCCAGCAAAGCATTTGAGGCTGTAAATAAAACCATCAAGAAGACGATGGATGATATATATAATAAAAATAATCATATTTTTTCCTATCCGAAAGACTTGCCAAGTAAGAACTTTATTGAAATCCCTGATTATCACAGTGTCTGTGTTGTGGCTTCTCATAGCGGCACTCCCTTGCATAAGTTAAAACCTGGTCCTCAACAAATCACGGATGAGCGCTTGCAATTGAATCCAGATCCCTTAGATAGATATCGTCATGCACTACAAGAACTTGTGAACTGTCTCTAGAAAGTTGTGCCATCACCAGCAGCATTAAATTATGAGAGAACAGCCAAAAAAGCTCGCATACTTGGCAAAACAGCAACAGATACTCGCTTGCGCCCCATGTCCAGAGAGCAAATTCAAGTTTATTACCACGCAGCTTTAGCGGCATTTGTTGCAGCTTGGGATGCTTATATAGCAGAAGGCAGAAGGCAGAGGGCAGAAGGCAGAAGGAAAACCCTTACTATTATTAAGTTTTAGATTTTGATAATGTCCTAACTATTCCCATCTTTGCTATATCAATGACCTGGTGCGCAATTTTTTTGATGTTACTGCCACCCCTTTAGATCCCAAATTCAATGCCATACATTCTCTCGCTAAAGCAGCAGCAGAAAGGACACTGGAACGGTTCAATACCCCAAACTGGGATAATACACGCAATCTTCTAGTTCAGAATACTGGCTATGATCCTATCGGGGATTGGGTATGGAGTGAAAGAAACATGAACAGTGTCGATGTTAGACTAAAACTCAACGAGATTTTGCGAGTGCGGCACAGTTTTGCACATGGTTTTAGCATACCTGCCTATTCGTGGACTCAATCCCCAACAGGAAAAATTCGACTTACCGCTAAAGCAATCAAAGATGTTGATGAGTTTTGCCGACATCTTGTAACCGTTACCGACCTAGGCATGAAGCAACAGATAAAAACTAATTATGGAATAATAGTGTCTTGGTAGGCGTTGTGAACCAGATTTGATGCAAGTGCTAACCTAGAAAATAGTTGCTCCACAGGAATTATAATGACTCTTTTGACACTACAAACAGTAAAAAAAGACTTTGGAATTAAAGAAATTCTCACAGATGCTAGTTTTAGCCTCGATGCTACGGATAAAGTAGGCTTAATCGGTGTTAACGGTTCGGGAAAATCCACCCTCTTAAAAATGATAGCTGGATTAGAACCCATTGATGGTGGTAAATTAATAGTCAATCCTGGGGCGAGAATTGTCTATTTACCCCAACAACCAGATATTAATGAAAAGAATACTGTACTAGAACAGGTATTTGCTGATAGTGGGGAACAAATGGCTTTGGTAAAAGAATATGAAGCAATTTCGGGCCAACTATCCCTTGTATCAGTAGAGAAGCAACCAGAAGTATTATCTCGTCTTTCTGTGGTGAGCGAAAAGATGGATGTTACTGGGGCTTGGGATTTGGAAACTAAAGCGAAAATCATTCTTACAAAATTAGGAATTGAAGATTTTGATACACCAGTTGGCAGACTTTCAGGTGGGTATCGGAAACGCATCGCTTTAGCAACTGCTCTACTCTCAGAACCTGATTTATTATTAATGGATGAACCGACTAACCATTTAGATGCTGATTCGGTGGAATGGCTGCAAAATTACCTCAAACTCTATCAAGGGGCAATTTTTCTGATTACCCACGATCGCTATTTTTTGGATAAGGTAACAAATCGCATTATCGAAATAGATCGAGCTGCTCTCTATACTTATAATGGCAACTATGCCTATTATTTAGAGAAAAAAGCCCTAGCTGAAGAATCAGTTGCTAGTAGTCAAAGAAAATTTCAGGGAGTATTGCGACGGGAATTAGAATGGTTGAGTCGCGGCCCTAAAGCTAGAAGTACTAAACAAAAAGCCCGCATTCAACGCATCGAAGAAATGCAGGCGATGGAGTTTAAACAAGCAAAAGGTAAAGTAGATATTGCTACTCCAGGTCGCAGAATTGGGAAAAAAGTAATTGAACTTAATCATATTTCTAAAAGTTATGGGGAAAGAACTCTAATCAAAGATTTTACCTATGAATTTACTCCCGAAGAGCGCATCGGCATTATTGGCCCAAATGGGATCGGTAAATCAACTTTGATGGATATGATTACAGCAAGAATTAAGCCAGATTCGGGAAAAGTGGAAATCGGCGCTACAATTCAATTTGGCTATTTTGACCAACATTCGGAAGATTTGTTAAGTGCGATTAATGAAAATCAGCGGGTAATTGATTATCTGAAAGAAGTAGGAGAATATGTTAAATTAGCAGATGGAAATCAAATAAGTGCTTCTCAAATGTTGGAGCGGTTTTTGTTTCCACCAAATCAACAATATGCCCCCATTAATAAACTGTCTGGTGGGGAAAAACGTCGTTTATTTTTGCTGCGAGTGTTGATGTTAGCTCCCAATGTGTTAATTTTGGATGAGCCAACTAATGATTTAGATGTGCAAACTCTGGCGGTGTTGGAAGAATATTTGGAAGATTTTAATGGCTGTGTCATTGTTGTTTCCCATGACCGCTATTTTTTAGATCGGGTTGTGGATAAGATATTTGCTTTTGAGTCTGAGGGAAAACTGCGTCAGTATCCTGGAAATTATTCGGTTTATTTGGAATATAAGCAAAAGGAAGAAGCGGAAGAAAAAGCAGTGGTTGTGAAGGAAAAAGAGCCAGAAAAAAAACCACAGCAACCCCAAGAAAAGTTGGTTAATAATAATGGTAAGAATCGATCTCTTTCTCATTATGAAAAAAAGAAATTTCAGGAGTTAGAAACGCTCATAGCTCAAATGGAAGCAGAAAAGGTAGCATTAGAACAGACTTTGTATCAAAATCCGCCTTCGGGTTATACTAAGCTAGAAGAACTTTCTGCGCGTTTGGCTATGCTGAGTAAGGAAATTGAATCAGCAACTGAGCAATGGTTGGAGTTGGCTGAAAGGGATTTTTAAGAGTTATCAGTATTACAAAAATAGTCTGTTCCTGGTCATTGGAATTACCAATGCGTGCAAGTGCGGGCATAGGCGAGCCTTTATCAGAGCCATTATCACTCCAGCCGCTAACAATATCCCAGAATAACAAGCGTCGCTGATTTTGGGATTCACTAACAAGCTGGCGCAGTACCTCTTCCACTGGCTCTTCTTCCACTGCTACCATGTACAGCAGTATTTGGCACGAATTGTTAAATCTAGCTGTTGTACTAATTGTTGATGGTGGGATGGGATTGGGGTATTCATAAGCGATCGCTTTTTTGATGTATTTTAAATTTATCAATTATTAATGACTGATATGAGCTTATACTAATATTCTAACTTTGTGGCTCATAAGGAAGGAAAAAGAATTTAACAATTTTTCTATTAAATACAAAATTTTTGTTGTTGTTGCATAGATTAAGTTCAAGTTTTGTGTTAAACTAAACATATATAAAAAAAATAATAAGTACTATTGATGTCTGAGCCAATAATGGAAAGGGGTAATTCCTTTCTGAAACAAAATCAGTTTGCAGAAGCAGGTAAATTATTTCGTCAATTATGGGAAGAGGGGCATAATGCCTATGCAGCAAGTCGCTACTTATACTGTTTAAGAAAAGCAGGTTATCCAGATGCTGCGTTAATACAAGGTAATAAGGCTCATTCAGAATTTACAGATAATATTTATATTCAAAGAGAATTGGTTTGGATACACTATGAAATAGTAAAAAGATCGGCAGAACAAGAAAACTTAAGACAAGTTATAGAAAGTGCATCTAAATTATTAGATTTGCAGCCAGAATCATTACCGTTAGAATTAACTATTTTAACTGTTATTAAATTAGCAAAACAAAAACATCAATGGCAAACTGTTTCTGATTGGTGTAACAAAATTCAACCTTCTCAATTAAATGATGACACGCCGTTGATTAATGGCAGAAAAGTTAAATCAAAACGAGAACAATGGTATTTTGCATACATCAAAAGCTTAATAGAGTTAAATTCTTGGTCAAAAGTTCATGGTTTAGCTTTAGAAGCGATTAACGCTTATCCGAGAGAAATTAATTTTAAACGATGGTATGCACTAGCTTTAGCTTATCAAGGAGATGTAGAAAAGGCGATCGCTAAATTGGAAGATATAATTCTTAAAGAAAGACAGGAATGGTATTTATTTCAAGATTTATCCGATTTATTCTTCAAAACTAATCAAACTGAATCGGGTTTTAGATATGGCTGTAAAGCCGCTTTAGCATCAGGAGAAGATAAAGCCAAGGTTACTTTATATCAAAGATTAGCGGAAATAGCCTTATCCCTAAAAAAATGGGAAATAGCGGCTAGACATATTCAACTATCTAAGTTAATACGTCAACAAGAAGGATGGGGAATTAAAGCTAATTTCGAGGAATTAGAATCAAATATTCGGCAAAAATGTCAAGATAATAATATTGGTTGGGTAGATTATTCTTTTGATGAATTAAAAAAAATTTGTCGTCAAGATTGGCGAAAAGAAAGCTATGGAGGATTACCTCGACAACAAGGTGTTATTGAATCATTACCAGAGCAAAAATCTTTCGGTTGGATTCGCTTAGAAAATGGAGAAAAAATCTTTTTTATGCAAAAAGAATTACCCAAGTTTCTTAGAAAAGAAAATATACCAGTTAATTTTGTTTTAGAAAAAAATTGGAATCACAAAAAAGCTGAGTTTTCAACTAAAGCTGTAGATATTCAAGCAGAATAATCGCCAAATTTTTTTCTAATTAATTACTTCAAAATCATTACTCTGTTTTAACTCATTAATAAGTTTAGATTCTTGTAAACCTAAAAGCAATAAATTTTCTTGCGCACGAGTCATAGCAACATATAATTGTCGAGTAATAAGCAATGAACCTTGTTTATTACTTACACAATCGTCAAATTGTTCTAACCATAAAATTAACACAGCTTTAAACTCTAAACCTAGAGACGAAAGACAGGTAATTAATCTTACACCTTCTCGATTTTGACTATAATTAGACTTACTTTTATCATCTTTTGATACCCAATAATAAGGAATATTTAATTGATTCAATTTATTTATTATTTTATCTAGACTATTACCATTTTTCTGGCGATATAAAATAGCAATATCTTTCCAATCAAAATCTTTTGTATTTAAGTTTTGAATCGTTTTAATAACTAATTCTTCTTGTTGCTCAACCGTGCTTGCGACATATACTTGAGGTTGTAAGCCATGACGTAAAGCTAAATCTGGTTTAATAGTAGGAAAAGTGATTTCTTCAGTTTCTAATATTTCTTGCTTTTCCTGTATTTTATTAAGTAATGACCATGCTCCGTTTAAAATTTCTATGGTATTGCGATAATTTTTATCTAAGTCAAATTTCTTGCTAATGGTACGCCCTGGTGCTTTTACTCCTACTTCTTTCCAGGTAAAATCAGAGCGTTTATATAAACTTTGACTACCATCGGCCACAATCATTAAATCACCATTTTCACTGTCTTTTAATGCTTTGACACAACATTTAAACCAAATAGGAACAAAAGTATGTGCTTCATCAACTAAAATAGCATCCCATTTATCTTTATAAGAATTAAGTTTATTTAATACAAGATTAGCAATATATTCATCACGATTTCCCTCAACTTGAGCAGGTAATTTACCTAAAATTAATTTAGCCCATTGATCAAAATTGGTTACTTCAATCTTGCTATATTGTGGATTTTTACGATCTTCATGCAGAATAGATTTTAAATGTGAAGCCAAACTAACATTGAAACAAAGAACAAGAATTTTGGCATTAGGATTTTGATTAATTAAAAGTTTGGCACGAGCAATTAAAAGTAATGTTTTTCCCGAGCCTGCTACTCCAAAAAAAATTCTATGCCCATCTCCAATACTTTTAGCTAAATTTTCTTGTTTTGTATCAAGAGTGGTTAAAACTGTATCGCTAGGTAAAAGAGAAAAATTATTAGGGACACTTTTGATAGTTGCTTTTTGTTCACGAATAATAATTTCAGGATAAATTGCCCCTTTAATCGTGTTAATTTGCTCTTGTGTTAAAGTGGGAAAAGGAAACTTAACTGTAAACATTCCCTGTAAACGATCAATTAATTTTTCTGTAGAAAAATCTTTTTTTTCCCAATCTAATAATTCATTTTGATAACCTACTTGAGGTTGCGGCAAAACTTTTTGTATATTATTATTATTATTGCGAGCTTGTTCATTGGTAATATTAGACATAATAGCTCCCCAACCAATGGGAAAAGCTAATTTACCTTCATACTTACCATCTTGTTGTGTTAAAACTCGATATTTTTGCAATTGATTGAGTAGTGTATCTAAGTAATCTTTTGCTTGTCGCAAAGGAGATTTTTGCTTATTTGTAGTCCCATAATCTTCTTTTTGGGTTTCTATTTTAAATATATCTGTGGTAGCTAAAATTATATCCTTAGGATACCAACCTTTTACTTCAATTACCAGTAATCCAAAATCAGGAGCTAAAATAATAAAATCAGGATGTTTAGCGTCGTCTATTCTGGGTTCATACCAAACATAAAAATCATCAGGTAATTTCTCCGCAAATACGTTAAAAAGCTTTTTCTCTCCTTGACTAGCTTTTGAAGGGATAGATTGAGGTATAGTTATAGCCATAAAATTTTTCTGGTCACAGTTTTTTGTTAATATATCATTTATCAGCATATCTCAAAAGAGACGATGTCGCACCTTAGATACATTGTTCTTGGTAAAAAATGTATTTTTTTATCAAAAAAACAGACTTTTGCAAGAGGTCTAATTAAGGAAAGAAATATTAGGATATTTCTTTTTTTACAGATGTAATATTAAAAACACAAACCTAGAGGCATTTTTTTTCTTTAATCAAATTTTAACAAATCAGCAGCTTTTTCGGCGATCGCCATTATGGGAGCATTGGTATTTCCCCTAACTATGCTCGGCATAATCGAACCATCCACCACCCGCAATCCCTCAACTCCATATACCTGTAAACTGGAATTTACTACCGCCATTGGCTCTTTCCCCATTTTACAAGTACCCACTGGGTGATACAAAGTTTCTGCTGTCTCCCTGATACACCCAACAACATCTCCCGCCAACCCAGGAAGCACCTCTTCCCCCCGAAACTCATCAAACGCCGAAGCATTGGCGAAAAATCGCCCTATTTGTATCCCCGCAACTAACACCTGTAAATCCTGTGCTGCGCTCAAATAATTAGGCTGAATCATGGGCGGTTGCAAAACATCAGGGGAACGCAAACCCACATAACCCCTACTTTCAGGCTGCAATAAAGTAGCCCCAATGGTAAATCCATACCCATCCAACTTGGTAAATCCGTGATTCACAAAACAGGCGGGAGCTAAAAGAAATTGTAAATCTGGAGCAATTAAATCTGGTTGACTTTTCACAAAACCACCAGCTTCCCCAACATTAGAAGTGAGTGGCCCAGTTTTAAACAGCAGATATTGCAGCAAATTCCCAATTTTATCCGCCTTATCCAAACTTACAGGTTGAGTGCTTTTATACACAATACCCGCAACTAAATGGTCTTGTAAATTTTGCCCCACTCCTGGTAAATCTACAATTACATCTATTCCTAAATCCTGCAAATGTGAACCATCGCCAATCCCTGAAACCATCAGCAATTGAGGCGAATTTACTGCCCCAGCACTGAGAATTACTTCCTTATAAATGTGAACTTCCTGCTTTACACCATCCCTTATATATTCCACACCAATTACACGCTTACCATTAAAAAGTAAACGAGTCACCAGCGCACCAGTGCGAATCGTCAAATTAGCCCTATTTATAACTGGTTTTAAATAAGCAGTAGCCGCACTGTGACGGTTCCCATTTTTGATAGTAACTTGATACAATCCCACTCCTTCTGGTTCAGCACAGTTGAAATCATCAGTTCCAGGTATTCCAATTTCTGCACCAGCAGCTACAAAAGCATGGGAAAGAGGGTTGGTATAAGGGCGATCGCCTACATTCAAATACCCCCCAATACCATGATATTCCGAGGCTCCCCTTTCTTGATGTTCTGCCTTCTTAAAATACGGCAGCAATTCTGCATAACTCCACCCCTCATTTCCCAACTCCTCCCAGTAGTCATAGTCGAGACGATGACCTCGAATATAAATATTAGCATTAATTGAACTACAACCCCCCAAGACTTTACCTCTGGGCCAAAAAAGTTGACGGTTATTCAACTCTGTTTGAGGTTCAGTATAATAACTCCAGTCATACTCAGTTTTAAACAGCTTGGAAAAAGCAGCAGGAATATGTATTTCTGCTTTGCGATCTGGTTTTCCCGCTTCCAACAAAAGCACAGTAATATTATGATTTTCTGTGAGACGGTTTGCTAACACACAACCCGCCGTTCCCCCTCCCACAATTATATAATCATAAGTCATAATTTCCTTAAACCAGTTATTTGTCATTTGTCATCGGCTATTAATAATTTATGTATGTAGTGAGTGTTACCATTGAGCTTTTAAGTTCGATTAATTACAAAAAAGTAAGTCCTGGTTGAACGTAAGTGAAACCCAACATTTACCTGATTCTAGTTGGGTTTCACTTACGTTCAACTTTTAGTACACAATTTATTACATTTACCATAGACAGGGAGCCATAGCTTCTGCCAACTGGATCATCTGTCTAATTCTACTTTCACTTTCCCCCACAATTCCCCCAAATAAGCGCCCAGTATCCAAACGCAATCAAGGTAAACGCCACTCATGGGCCATAGTTTTAGCAGAAAGAGACTTTCCTGTACCTTCTGATAATTGATAAAACCCTTTCTTGGTTATACTAGAAACAAAAAAGAAAATCTCCCCTTTAACCTGAATAGAGAAAAAACATCTAAAAAGACAAGCGATCGCTATGAATACCCCAGTGCCATACCATGAGCAAGAATTAGTTCAAAAAATAGATTTAATGATTCGGGCAAGATATCCATTACTGTACATAGTAGCAGTGGAAGAAGAGCCAGTGGAGGAAACATTACGCCAACTTAGCGCCCAAAATGAAAGAAGATTGTTATTCTGGGATATAGTTAGGGGCTGGAGTGATAATGGAGCAGATAAAGGCTCACCCATGCCAGCACTTGCCAGAATTGCTAATACTAATGAACCAGAAAATACAATTTTTGTGCTGCGTGATTTACACTTTGTTCTCAAGCAACCTACAGATCCTCGCAATGCGCCAGTAATCAGAGAAATTAAGAATTTAATCAAAGATTTAAAACGCAGTCGCAAAACTTTAATCTTTACTAGCCATACCTTAGAAGTGCCTGCGGAATTAAGTGAAGAAGTCACAGTTATTGACTTTCCTTTACCCAGTGTAGCGGAAATAAATCACCTGATTACAAACGAAGTGGCAGATGAGTTGGTGAAAGTAAGTGGGTTAGGGAAAGAGCAACTGGTGAAAGCTTGTCAGGGCTTAAGTCGTGCCAGGATAAAGCGAGTATTAGCAAAAGCTTTGGCAGCAAAGTCAGAGGTGAATGAGTCGGATATCGATGGGGTATTGGAGGAGAAAAAACAAGGGATTCGCCAGACAGGAATATTGGAATTTTATACCACTGTGGAATCTCTCAAGAATGTGGGGGGCTTGGAAAATTTAAAACAATGGGTGCGAATGCGTAAGGATGCTTTTACTGAAGAAGCACGCCGCTATGGTATTCCTAATCCAAAAGGAATATTATTAGTGGGGATTCAAGGTACAGGAAAGTCTCTTTCTGCGAAAACTATTGCCCATGAGTGGCGCTTACCTTTATTACGTTTAGATACTGGCCGTTTATTTGGGGGTATTGTGGGGGAAAGTGAAAGTAGAATTAGACAAATGATTCAATTGGCAGAGGCAATGGCTCCTTGTGTTTTATGGATGGATGAAATTGATAAGGCTTTTGGCAATATTAGCTCAGGAGTAGATGGGGATTCGGGGACTTCTCGACGGGTTTTTGGGACATTAATTACTTGGATGCAGGAAAAAAATTCTCCAGTATTTATTGTGGCTACGGCAAATAATGTGCGCATTTTACCCGCAGAATTGTTGCGGAAAGGACGTTTTGATGAGATCTTCTTTTTAAATTTGCCTACGGAAATGGAAAGACAGGAAATATTTAAGGTCCATTTGCAAAGGTTGCGCCCTTCTCGTTTGCGGGAGTTTAATTTAGGATTATTGGCAAAACAAGCAAAGGATTTTAGTGGGGCAGAAATTGAGCAGGTAATAATTGATGGGATGCACCGCGCATTTGGCAGTTTTATTAATGGTCAACGGCGGGATTTTGTGAGTGAAGATATTTTAACGGCAATTGATGAAACTGTACCATTGGCGGCGATCGCCAAGGAGCAAATAGAAGGTTTAAAACGTTGGGCCGCAGAAGCGGGTGCTAGGACGGCTTCTAGTGATACTCAGTTGGTTAATGAGTTGAGAAAATACACTATTAATGGGGGAATATAGCAATAGTAATTTGTCTAATATAAAAATCGCTCTTGTCTATTTTTGATTGATCACAAAAATGAGGAGGTTGAAACTCAACCAAAAAAAATGACAAGAGTAGCTCACCACCAACTTGCCCAGCAATATGCAGAATTATTAACACCATTAGGACAAGTAGAAACCAGTTTAGATGTATCCTCTTGATCGCTAACATAGCAGCAACGAGCAAGATGCTCGCATTACATAAGATAAATTTGTAAAAATGGGACGCTCCCGCATTGTTAACCAGGTTTGGCGCTTAATTATCAACTTATCACCAGTTTTTAAGTCAGTTGCTACCAGCTTAATTTTCAGGAAGATTTTTTAAAATGATTTTTAGATAATTTTTTTTCAAGACAATGGGTTCATGAACCTTGTCTTTTTTGATTTTTTTAAGTCAAAATGCTTAAATTTATTTTCAAGTAACCTTTATGTATCGTTATAGCAGCGCTGGAAGGTTATACCAAATCCGATTATTATTACCCATATTAATAATGATTTATGCTCAAAAAAACTAGAGTTTAATTTAACTTTTACAGCAGCAAAACAATTAAATATTAGTGAGTATTATTCAGAGCAAGTTATTCAGCCAGAGAGAAAAGAAATAATAAAGCCTTGGTATGGTTTTGACTTAATCGAAATTAATCAAAAAGTACCAAGCACTTATCAAGTAACTTTAGCAGAATTAATTAAAAATATTAATGAATCCATAGAGCAAAGTTATGCAGAAATTAATGAGCAAAGTGAGGAATATTTAGCTAATAATTTTCCAGAAAAAATTAATGCTTTTTTTCAAAAATTTTTATGATAAAGTTGTTGAGTCGCTTGGGAGGTAATTAAACTCAAGTAATTCCTTGTAAATATTTGATTTAAAATACAAAAGCGATCTCAAAGCTATTTCCCGCAAATAGTGGCTCTTCTATAACGTCATAATATACACCAAATATATCTGCTATCTCATGTTTGTCGAGAGAATCTCCTGTATTGCTGTTGTGGCTTTCGTCTGCTTCTACAACAAATTCTCCCCCATCTACTAGACCTTTTGCGAAAGTAGTGTTAACCCCCCCTACCCTCCCTTGGCAAGGGCAGGGCTGTTTCATTTTACGTTTGCAGTTGAATAGATTATTCAATTTAATCATCATATTTTAAATTAAATACTTACATAACTAATTTTTATAAATCAATGCTTAAGGCTGTGTAGTCTTTTTTAAAAAATAGAGCAAGAATAACTATTTTTGTTAATTTTCCCCAAATTGTTAGAAATATAAGCCTGAAACCGTTAGATTTTAAGGGTTTTAAAAAGCCTTAAATTTTTAAATGAAACAGCCC
>JADQBC010000052.1 GCA_016903655.1 Gomphosphaeria aponina SAG 52.96 = DSM 107014 | reverse complement strand
CAGTTTTGTCATTGCCTCTAAAATTGCTCATTTATATGGAGCGATCGCTGTTTTTGAACCTAAAATAGGAGAGCAAGAATTAGATCAATATGTTGTTACCATTACCCATCATCCTTATTATCAAATAGGTGATAAAATCTCCCTTAAAACTCAAGATCACTCATTACTCAAAATAGCATTAATTGGACCCCCCAACACAGGGAAAACTTGTTTACGAGAAGGGTTAAGAAAAGCCCTTGCACAAGAGCAAAATTTAGATTATTATTTAATTTCAGGTTGTCCAGATGGTGATGGTGCATGGCATTCAGAAACCGCTCAAAAATATCCTGAATTAGCAAAAGAACTCAAAGAAGAATACAAAGCAAAAATTACCCCTGAATTTGCAGCATTTAAAGCCAGAGAAATAGAAGTCATAAAAAACAAACTTTTAGTTTTTGACCTAGGAGGAAAAAGAACTGAAGAAAACAAAACTATTCTGAAAAAAGCAACTCATGGTATTCTTTTAGTGCAAAAAGAAAACCCAGAACAACAAATAAAAGAATGGCAAGATTTTTGTCAAGCTTTAAATCTGCCCATAATTGCCGTAATTTACAGTGAAAAGGAAGGAAAACAAGATATTATAGAAAATGATACTTTTCCCAATTTTACTGGTACAGTGCATAAACTTGAAAGAGGAGAAGATGTTTCCAGCCGCCCATTAATTCAAAAGTTAGCTAAAGAATTAAAAGATTTTATGAATTTGTAACACTTATGCCGTTGGCAGATATAATTAAGATTTTAAGTGGTCGCACTTTCATTAATTACCGCAGGTTCGGGCGGGTTTTGATTTTTTGATCACGTTGCGATTGCCCGGCCTGGCCTGCGGCCATCGCCAAGATCTTCGGTGAACCCGCCCCTACAAAAATTGTGTAAATAATGCAAGCTTATCTACTTATCAAGAAAAAAATAATTATCTGTCAAAGAGTGAAAAACTCTTAATTTCATCTTTTCGTCGAACTCAGGTTGAATGAAGTCAAGACGAGATATAATAAAAGTCATGGCACTTAGTAGTATTGAAAGGTTCTAATTTTCAATTTTATCTTGAGTGCCTTTTTTTTAGCCATTTTCAATCCGTCGAACTCACGTGTATTTAGTATTAGTAATACCTGAGTTTGCTATAAGCAAGCTGAACCTCTAATTCTTTTGTTGCTATACGCTGAAATTTTCCCTTAACTCGAACTGAGGTTATACAAATTTTCAGAAGATGAACAAAAGTAACAATTAGAATTTATTAAACTTGAACCATCAGTTTTTAACCAATTAGATTGGGGGAAGTTATAAATCCAGTCTATTCCTTCTTCTACCTTTATTAGACCACTAATTATTGCCTGAATAATGCCTACTGCTGTACTTGCACAAATACTATTTAACCAAAATACTCCTGGGTTATTTATTCCATCTAAATAACCTCTCTTAGTTGACTTCAATATGAGTTCCCAAACAAACCAAAGGTAACATATATTCTAATGCTATTTCTTGGGCAATTTGTCGAGAATAATGATTGTCTGTAGCTATAACTAAAAGGTCACAATCAATAATTTCTTTTCTAATTGATTGATCTTCAATTTTACTCGGAATAGCTTTTACATTAGAACCTGTTTGATAAATACTTTTTATTACGTGAGTTTTACGAAAAGGGAAATTGAGAGCTATTTAACGAGAGAATAAAGGTTTGGGCCCTCGTCGAACTCAGGTTTATCAGGACTTACGCACTCTTTAGGAAAAATAAGGATTTGTGCGGTTTATATGGCGATCGCCTCTAAAGGAAAAATAGCCATTTCATTTTCTAACTGCGTAAGTCCTGGTTATAAAAAACATCAATTTTTTTATAACACAACTTGGCTTCAAGTAAAGAGGCTTTCCAATGACTTGTTTTAATGGTTTTTATCAAGGAAGTCCTGATTTGTATAGGAGTTGAAATGTAATATGATGCTCGCCCAGGAGTTGTTTTAATGTTTTTTTTCACAAAGTTGTTTTAATGTCTATAAACATAAATAATACAAAAAGCGTCTTGTTTATGCTATTAATTCATTGTTACAACATATACAGGTACTTTGGGAAACATTGAGGAGGACTTATATTATGAGCAAATGGAATTTAAATTTATTAATTGCTTGCATTTTGTTGTTTCTGTATTTTGGTAGCATGACAGAAAAAATTAGCTCAAAAAATTTAGATTGGATTTTTGTCAGAGAAGGAATGCTCTTGTGTGTAAATATCTTGAAGTTCAAGTCTAAAAATGACAAGTAAATTGAAATAATCCTGGTTTCGAGCTGGTAAATCTTTTTTAGTTTTACCAGCTTTATCTATGCACTCAATCGCCATATAAAATTTACCTGTAACCTAGAAAAAATGTATAAAAATCTACATAAAATCTGAGCAGGAGCTTAGAAACTAAGTTCTTGAGACCCAGAGCGGTATTTTATTTGTATTTACTATTCTTATTAAAGAATAAGGCTAGCTAGCAATTATCCAGTGACCAAAATCTGTAACAAAGCGATCGCTTAATATTGCCTCTCTTATTTTCTGGGTAAACCCAATTAATTCAGTTACATTGTGCAGAGATATTAAAATATAGCCCAACATTTCCCGCGATCGCACTAAATGATTGAGATAGGCTCTGGTAAAATTCTGACAGGTATAACAGGGACAATTTGCATCTAAAGGAGTAAAATCTTCCCGAAACTGGGCATTTTTCAAATTCCATCTTTCCCCCCCTACCAGTGCTGCACCATGTCGCCCCAAACGGGTAGGAATTACACAATCAAACAAATCTATTCCAGAAGCGATCGCCACTACCATTTCCCGATAAGTCCCCACTCCCATTAAATAACGTGGCTTTGACTCTGGTAGTAAGGGCGCAGTCTCTCTTACTACTTGATGGATTAATGCTGGTTTTTCCCCCACACTTACACCACCGATTGCATAACCTGGTAAATCTAATTCTACCAATTGACGGGCAGCAGTAGCCCGTAAATCTAAGTAAATCCCCCCCTGTACAATACCAAATAATGCTTGCTCTGTAGGGCGTTGATGTGCTGCAATACACCTTTCTAACCAGCGGCAAGTACGTTCTGTTGCCGCTCTTACTTCTTCTCTTGTAGCATGAGCTGGAGGACACTCATCAAAAGCCATAATGACATCAGCACCCAAAATATTCTGTATTCCTATAGAATTTTCTGGAGTCATGTTAATCATTCGTCCATCCTTGGGAGAGCGAAAGGTGACACCATCCTCAGTAATTTTACGGAGTTGACTGAGACTAAAAACCTGAAAACCCCCAGAATCTGTGAGAATCGGGCCTTTCCAGCCCATAAACTGATGCAGTCCCCCACCACGCTCAATAATCCCTTCTCCTGGTTGCAGGTGCAGGTGATAAGTATTAGCGAGAATCATTGTTGCTCCAGCTTCTTGTAGCTGTTCTGGAGTTAGTCCTTTTACCGTTCCCAGGGTTCCTACTGGCATAAACTTAGGAGTAGAGACAGCACCATGAGGAGTCTGCCAAACTCCCGCCCGCGCTTGGGTATGACTACAAGATGCCTGACATTGAAACAAATTACTCACAGGTTACTTAATTACTTAAAATCCAGAATCATCATCAAGCTGCACATCCCACCGAGCAGATAGTACTTGTGTTAGCATAGCTTCCAAAGCCGCAGCATCTAAGTTTTGGCTAACATCTGGATCTGATAGCCCATCATAGCTCAGAGGAATTAGTCGCAGTGTCCGATTTTCCTGAATCAAATCAAAGTAAGTTTCTTTTTCTGGAGATTGATGAAACTGCAAATAGTCAAAACTCTGAATATTTATATAAAGATTATGATTAGCAACCAGAGTTGCTTGGTGAGGGTGGGCAAATATTTCTACTACCCAACCCTCTCCTTCATTTTGCAACTTGTCATCAAGCAGATGGATATAATGTACGTGACTCAAATCATTGAGTAAACGTTGCATATCCTCTTTATTGACAATTACCCCTGAATCGATGATACAAGGCGCAGGTAATTTGTGAGAGATTTTTTCGTAATTCATGGGAAAGGGCCTTTCTTTCAAAGGTGGCTTATATGTTGATGTAATGATCAGATTAAATCAGCAGGTTTCTTCTCGAGGAGAGAATAAACCGCCCCGATCAATATTTTCCTTAGCTTTCTGTCGGTTCTTGATTGTTTTTTTCAATTCCTATCTACTAGGATACCCCGATTAATTTTTTAAGCATCTGTTGAATCTTTTTGAACCCGAATCAGTTTTTCTGGTTAATTATTCCGTGATTGATGGAATACCATTAAGCATGAACAAGTTCTAAGATGGGGATGGTGGTTTTTTATGCAGTAAGCTACGACACAATCTTAACTTAAGATATCCTGGTTACGAACTGAAATTTATGGGGAATCCCGTGAAATCTTTTCTTGGTGCTGTTACTTTTTATACAACCATTAGAATACCTGTAAGCTGGGAGTTGGAATTTCACCGCATTGCTCGTTGGGCTCCGCTCATTGGGCTACTGCTCGGAGGGGTTTTGACTCTGTTGGATCTGGGTTTAAATCAGTTGGGAATGCCTGTATTAACTCGTAGTATAATTCTCGTAAGTGTTTGGATAGTATTGACAGGAGGGCTGCATCTTGATGGAGTAATGGATACAGCCGATGGTTTGGCAGTTACAGATGAGAGTAAGCGGTTGGAGGTGATGCAAGATAGTCTTACTGGTGCTTTTGGGGTGATGGCAGCAGTAGTTTTATTGTTATTGAAGACTGCCAGCTTGAGCGATATAGAATCATTCCGCTGGTTAGGCTTAATGGCCGCAGCAGGTTGGGGGCGCTTTGCTCAGGTAATGGCGATCGCTTTCTATCCCTATCTCAGAGAAAATGGTAAAGGTGCTTTCCATAAACAGGATTTTCGCTCCCCCCAGGACATTTTTCTGGGACTCGTTTTTTTGTTTGTCTTATCACTAATTCAGTTATTGATGGACTATGAGAGTTGGTGGGTAGCGCTGTTGCTCTTGTTTAGTGGCCAGGCGATCGCTTTTTTCACTGGTTTCTGGTTTCACCGCCAGTTGGGAGGACATACTGGAGATACCTATGGTGCTGTAGTGGAGTGGACAGAAGCTTTTTTCCTCTGTCTTCTCACTCTTTTCTTTTAATTATTATCAACTGGCTGTAAACGGGTGAGTTTTAAAGTGAATTTTCCGCCGCCCGTTTCCCCAAAAGCGCGAACTCGCACAATATATTTTCCCGCTTCAGTAATGCGAGCAAATAATAGCGGGTTAGTACTGCCATCTGGCCCATCGTCATTTTCGGCGATAGTGGAACCATCATCAGCCACCAAGACTACCATCGCATCAAAATCATCTGAAATAACATCAATTGCTACCTGATCTCCTGCTTCTAACTGCACATAGTAGTCCCGCGCAAAACCTCCATCTCCTGTGGGTATATCCTCAATCGTCAGGGTATCAGTAACTTCGTAATTTGAAGGCAATGAAGTTGGATTGTACATTCGTAATTGGGCTTTAACTGGTAAAACCTGCACTATTGAAAATAACCCAATTATTACAGCCAAGTACCAGTGATTTTTAGAGGTTTTTTTCATTTTCCCTTAATTTCTAGCCACCTTAATGCTTACATTTTAACACAATGTTTTCAAGCCAATTGGTTTTTTTTTGCCATCCCCCTCTCTATCTTAGACCTCTGAGCGACAGTAAAAAAATATCTCTGAAACCCCTTGACAAAAACAGCCTTTGTATGTTCATAAGTAATTACATGGGTGAGGGCGGGTTTTGAACAATCAATTTTTATAACATAGGTTATCCCTAAACCCGCCCCGTAAGAAATTCTGTTAATAATTTTGTCCACCTACTTAACTTATAGTTTTTTTTCAATTATGTAACTTATAAATAAAAAAATAGCATTATTATTTTCTTAAATTATTTCTTTTAAAATTACTAATTGTATCTCATTAATCCCAAAATTGCTATCAAACGGGAAAGGAATAGGTTTTCAGATTGCAGCCCTTTGTTTTTTTTCTCCGTGAGTTATTTTCCTTCCAAATCAGCGTCTATAACCCATAACCCTTTTTGCTCAATAAAAAGACGATGAAACCAAAAATTCCACCGTCTCTTTACTTTTAGAAAATGGTAAAATCACTAGCCAGCAGTGTGGGAGTACCATCAAGAATAGCTATCTTAATTTGGTTTGCTCCTCCTAAACCATCTACATCGTAGAACAAGTTTTTTCCACTGTATATAAAACGGTCATTTTCATCAATTGCACCAGTACCTATGACAAACTGATCTGCATTTAAAACTCCTGGTGTGAGTCCTCCACCAAACCCATCAGCAATAATTTCAATCAGATCTTCCCCAGAGGTAAAATCGGTTATCCTATCTACGTCTGCGGTAGAGCTAAAAACAAAGCGATCGCTTCCTGTCCCACCTGTAAGGGTATCTTTCCCAGAACCCCCATTGAGTAAGTCACCTCCTTCTCCCCCATCGAGTAAGTCATCTCCTGCTCCGCCAAAAAGCCCTCCTATGTATCTCTCCCAACCACTATCGTAGTTGGTTTGATAAGATCTGTCACCTTCTGTACCACCTATGAGGGTGTCATTCCCCTTTGCGCCCTTGAGCAAATCACTCCCACTATTGCCTTCGAGTAAATCATTACCATTTCCGCCATATAGCCCCCCTGTTACACCACCACTTACCCAATGAGACCCAGAAGAGTATCCATTGTCATCTGTTGCACCACCTATTAGAGTATCATCCCCTGCTTCACCTTTGAGCAAGTCATTACCATCTTCCCCCATCAGAGAATCATTCCCTGCTCCTCCAAAAAGCCCTCCTTCTAGTGTTACACCGCCACCGCCGCCACCAATATAGTAGTAACTTGTGCCAAAATCATTTTCTGTGCCACCATTGAGGGTATCATTTCCCTTGCCGCCATTGAGCAAGTCTTCTCCTGCACCGCCTACCAGGGAGTCATTTCCTGCTTCTCCAAAAAGCCCTCCAAATTCTTCTCTGTATACTGTTTCACCTGTACCATAATCAAAATAATATCCCTTATAATTATTATCATCACCCTCTCCACCATCGAGCAAGTCATTGCCCTCTAATCCACTGAGGGAGTCCCTTTCTGCTAATCCGTAAATCTCGTCCCGTTCAGCAGTACCTGTTAGGGTATCATTATTTTCCGTTCCTGTTAATCTTGCCATCTTTTTTGCCTCAAAAAATCTTATTAATTAACAATCTGGTTGGGAACAGAAAGTTTCCTGTTGTCAGGCTGATCTTATTTCTGTTTTTTCCCTACCTATTTTTATTATCCACTCTTCTACCAATAATATCTATTTTTTGTTACAATTATTTACAATAACTTAAATTCTCGCTCGCTTTCTGCGAGAAAATAACAGACTTCTGCGTCCGTTGTTTGGGAAAAGTCTTTGTACCAGAGGCTAATAGAATGGAGCTCGGCGGGTTTGCTTAAACATATTATCTGCTCTACTTCTGTTTTTAACTCCTCACAAACTGAGGCTGAAGCAACAGGAACAGCCACAACAATACTTGCTGGCTGTTCCTGACGCAAGGTGGCAATAGCGGCGCGGAGGGTTGCTCCTGTTGCAATGCCATCATCAACTAAAATAATTGTGCGGTTAGTGATTTTTTGTAGTGGGCAAGCTCCCCGATAGGCTCTCTCCCGTCTTGCTAACTCTTGCTTTTCCTCGGCTATAACTTGGTTGATTTCTTCTGGCGAGATCTGGAGGGAGTCGATAATATCTTGGTTGAGGATGATCACTCCAGGGGCGATCGCTCCTATTGCTAATTCTTTGTGTCTCCTAGCCCCTAGTTTCCGCACTAAACAGATATCTAAGGGTAAATGGAGTTTTTTTGCTATTTCAAAAGCTACTCCAACTCCACCACGTGGCAGTGCTAACACTAATACATCGGCGCGGTTAGTATATATTGCCAGTTTTAATGCTAGGAGTTTCCCTGCTGCGCTTCGGTTTTGCAATAATCCTGTCATCCTCTATTTTCACTGTTTTCTCTTCATGAGTCAACTGCGCCTCCCTCTATTTTATGTTAACAAATCATCGCTAATTTAATAAATTTTTGAAGGTTAAACTCTCTTAATAACAGCCATTAGTTGGCGTTGCTGAATGGTATAATGACGCATTTTAGTAGCGGAGAAAGGAGTAGGGAGTGGCCAGAGGGTTTGAGGAAGGTTAGTAGGTTTTGTAAACAAATAATTTATGACTCAAAAAACGCAACGCCATTACTAAGACAAGAGGTTTAAACCCGCAAGTCTTGAAATTTGCTCACCTATTTTCCTGGGCCAAAACCAACAAAGCATTTAAAATCGCCGCTGCTACAGGAGAACCACCAGTGCGCCCTTCCACCCGAATTTGCGGCACTGGTAATTTTCCCAAAGCCTCTTTCGACTCCACCACCGACACAAACCCCACGGGTGCGCCAATAATTAACCCTGGAAGTACTGCTGATGTAGGTAACAGCGAACAAAGAGCCAGCAATGCCGTAGGTGCATTCCCAATTACATAAATTCCCTGGGGATATTGCTCAAAACAATGGAGTAAACCAGTTTCTGTCCGCGTTTTTCCAGGAAGCGCCACTTCTACTTGTTCCACCGCCGTAATTATGGGATTATTAAATGTCTTCCTCACCATACTAACTATTCCCTGTTTGACCATTGTCACATCAGTAATAATTGGCAATCCGCTAGCCAGACAAGACATCCCCGACTCGATCGCCCCCTGACTAAACTGTAAGCGATGGACAAACTCAAAATCCGCCGTTGCGTGAATTACCCGACGGGCGATCGCATACTCCCTCCCCTTCAGATTATGTGCTGGTATTTCCCTGTCAATAATTGCAAAACTTGCTTCCAAGATAGGATGATTTAAATTGCTCATAACGCACACACTGGCCAATCACCTTCTCGCTCATAATTCAGCATATCTGTAAACTTTCTTATTTGGGCCCGCTCAATACTTATCACAGGAGGTTCAGTTTCCAACCAACTATCATTTAATCTTCCTAAAGTCCTCCCGAGACTTTCCCTATTTAATTGGGGAGCAATTTCCCCAAAATAGCCCAAAGTAACATGAGCAGTATAATCATACTGTTGATCAATACCCAGGGAAATTATCCCAGAATTTTGATAGATTGAGCGACGTAAACCCACAATTTGCCCATAGCCCTCTTCTTTTGCTGGTACCAAACACACTGCTAAAGCGCGGCGAAAAATAGATAATCCCAATAATTGTAAAATAATCGGCTTACTTGTCTCCATTCCCGCTTGATATTGCCTAAAACTTTCACTTATATGAGCGAACAGTTCCTGTTCAAACTGGGGATTTTTTCCCACCGCATCCCGATAACCACCATCCCAAATCAAATCCGCCAAAGTAACATGAAAACTTGCAGGCGGTATAGGCACTAGTAAACCTGGGGGTAAGTGCTGCAACAATTCCCCTTGGCATAACTTAAGATAATTGTAAAACTCACTATTCACTGGATCTTCTGGTTCTGGGGGAGTCATCACGGTGTACCCTGGAAAAGGTACAGCCACGCCCCCATCAAACTTAGCCGACTTTTGGATATTTTGCAGTTGTTGCGCATAAGAAGCACTCAGGGTCATCTGGGCTACCCGATTAACATAAATTTGATAAGTATCGTCCAATCTTCACTGCCTCCTAAGAATCGATTATCATTAGTCAGTTGATGGTTAATTGTTAATTTTTAATTTTTAATTGTTCATGCTTGATTATCCATCATCCATCAACCATCAACAAATTATATGCCAATTTACTTTTTTTGGGGAGAAGACGACTATGCGATCGCCACTGCTGTCAAACAACTGCAGAAGTCAGTCCTTGACCCCAACTGGTTACAGTTTAACTATGATAAGCTGTTTGGGGAGCAACCAGATAATCTCATGGAAGCATTAAATTTAGCCATGACTCCAGTTTTTGGGATGGGGGAGCGTTTAATCTGGTTGGCTGATACTACCATCTGTCAACATTGTCCTGAAAATTTCTTCAAGGAATTAGAACGTACCCTGCCCCAAATCTTAGAAACTTCTCATCTCCTGTTCACTTCCAGTAAAAAACCCGATCAACGACTTAAGTCTGCTAAATTTTTAGCTAAATACGGGCAATTCAGAGAATTTTCTTTCATTCCCCCTTGGCAAACTGATGAATTAATTGCTAGAGTCTCCCAAGTTGCTCAGGAAATAGGAGTAAAACTCACTCCTGCTGGGACTCAACTTTTAGCTGAGTCTGTTGGTAACAATACCAGACAATTGTGGAGTGAGCTAGAAAAATTAAAAATTTACAGCTCCACCAGCACCCACCCCCTGGATGTGGAGCTAATTTCTACTTTAGTGTGCGACTCGTTTAGGTAAAAGTTGCATCACTCTGTGATGATTAAAAGCATTCATCACAGAGTGAACCTAGAAGCAATTCTAGACAGCGTAAACCTAGCTCAGGTACAAAATGACCTCGAAAGAAAATTAAGCCCCTTAAAGGCAAAAATCTGAACGGGTCACAACTATCCCAAAATCCGAAAACTGAGTAGAAATACCCAGACCAAAACGGGAAAAGAGTTCCGAAATACGAGTGAAAACCCGAATCGAGGAGTAGAAATTACCGTACAGGAAAAAGAGGGTTAACCGAACAGCAAATCTGCTTAGTAAGAGGTATCTGTGATAACTTTGTATCCTTGGAGGTGTAAAACCTTCCGTCCAGTGCTTGGATTGACAGCATAACCCCTAGTCACTTGAGGTGGTATCTCATAGGCTAAAGCGGGGTTAAAACCAGGTAACTGCAAGCCTAATGTGGAATCCCTGGGAGCAATGCAGTCATGGGTAGGAATACGAACTCTCGTTGAACCATCGTTAGGGAAAAGTAGTGAAATCAGGTCTGAGTCATTGCAAAATGACTAACCACTACAACCAAAAGGTAACAATCTAATGTGCCAGAAGAATTACCTCTCTTAACTGGAAAGCGTCACATAGACTCGGTGGACAGAGAGACCCTAAAACTGCGTAATAAGAATACAAGGAACGAAGTAACCCCTTTATGGTTCTTGGAAAGGTCGATTTTTTCAAGTAGTAACCAGCGTAAGCCACATCGGGGAAAGTTTGTGTATGAAGCAAAGGTTCACCCGTAATAGTTGAAATTAGCAGACGTACACACTGCGATATGTAGTAAATAGTTTTGAGTAGTAATAGAAAGTATGAGTACAGAGCAATCTAGTATATGCAGTAAATGGAAAGATATCAATTGGAAATCAGTTGAGGTAGCCGTTTACAAGTTACAAAAGAGAATATTTAGAGCAAGTCAAAGTGGTGATGTAAAACGAGTTCGCAGTTTACAACGTTTACTGACAACTTCTTACTATGGGAAACTTTGGGCGGTACGAAAAGTAACTCAAGATAACCAAGGGAAAAAGACTGCTGGCGTTGATGGGAAAAAGTCATTAACCCCAAAAGAACGGGTTAAGTTAGTACAAAACCTGAAGATTGGGACGAAAGCTAAACCCCTAAGACGCGTGTGGATTCCAAAACCCGACGGGAGTCAAAGAGGACTGGGAATACCAACCATACACGACCGTGCGCTTCAATGCTTAGTAAAATTAGCATTTGAACCGCAGTGGGAGGCTCACTTTGAGGAAAATTCCTACGGATTCAGACCAGGGAGGTCATGTCACGATGCTATAGAAGCAATATTTCTAACAATAAGGTATAAACCTAAATACGTGTTAGATGCAGACATAGCAAAATGTTTTGACAGGATTGACCACACTAAACTACTTGCAAAGCTCAATACATACCCTCTCCTAAGAAGACAGATTAAATACTGGCTAAAAGCGGGAGCAATGGATAAAGGCGACTGGTTTCCTACGGAAGAGGGCACGCCACAGGGAGGAGTTATATCCCCACTACTGGCAAATATCGCTCTTCACGGAATGGAAACAGAACTAATGAATTATGCCTGCACCCTCAAGGGAAGGAAAGCAGCAAACAAAAAAGCACTATCACTAAACCCATAAGCAGATGACTTCGTTATCATGCACAAAGACTTAGAGGTAGTTCTAGAGAGCAAGCGACTTATACAAAACTGGCTGAAGTCCATAGGTTTGGAGCTAAAGGAAACTAAAACCCGAATTACCCACACTCTCGACGAGTACGAAGGTAAAACGGGCTTCGATTTCCTAGGATTTACCGTAAGACAATTCCCAATGGGAAAATATCAAAGTGGTAAATCGACAAATGGCGAATTGCTAGGCTTCAAAACCATAATAACCCCCTCAAAAGAAAAAGTCAAATCTCACATCAAGAAAGTTGGAGAGGTTATAGACAAGCACAAATGCGCACCGCAAGAAGCATTGATAAGACAACTGAATCCCATTATAAGGGGTTGGAGTAATTATTACAGTACCGTGGTTAGCAAAGAGACTTACTCAGAGTGCGACAATATAATCTATAGCCAACTGAAAAGATGGGGCGAAAGACGACACCCCCTGAAAAATAAAACCTGGGTAGCCAGCAAATACTGGCACACTCATGGTGGTAATCACTGGACATTCAGCACCAGAAATGAGAAAGAAGGAGGTATGAAACTGTATAGACACGCTGAAACCCCCATAGTAAGACACGTAAAAGTAAAAGGCAATAAGTCCCCATTTGATGGAGATTTAACATACTGGGCATCACGAATGGGTAAACACCCAGAAGTAAGCACCCGAGTGGCCACACTACTTAAAAAACAGAAAGGTAAATGTAAACACTGCGGACTCACATTCAGAGATGGAGACTTAATGGAAGTTGACCACATAATACCGAAGGTCAAAGGTGGTAAGGATACTTACTCCAACTTGCAACTTCTTCATAGACATTGCCACGACGATAAAACAACCAGAGATGGTAGTTTGAATTGTACCCGTGTAAAAGGACATATCCCAGAGGAGCGGTGTGATGCGAAAGTATCACGCACCGTTTTGAAGACGAGTCAGAGAGGTGACTCTCTGGCTTAGTTTAATCTTAAGCCTCTCCTAGAAGAAGGGGATATGATTATTGATGGGGGGAACTCCCTCTATGAGGATACGGAAAGACGTACTAAGGACTTAGAAGCTACAGGGCTGGGTTTTATGGGTATGGGTGTGAGTGGGGGTGAAGAAGGAGCCCTCAATGGCCCAAGTTTGATGCCTGGCGGTACAGAAGCAGCCTATAAAGAATTAGAACCCATTTTGACAAAAATTGCGGCTCAAGTGGATGATGGCCCCTGTGTTACTTATATTGGGCCAGGTGGCGCTGGTCACTATGTGAAAATGGTTCACAATGGTATTGAGTATGGGGATATGCAGCTTATCGCCGAAGCTTATGATTTGCTGAAAAATGCTTTTGGTTTGAGCAATGAAGAGTTACATGAGGTTTTTGCTGAGTGGAATACCACTGATGAGCTTAACTCTTTCCTCATTGAAATTACTGCTGATATCTTTAAGTACATTGACAAGGAAACTAACAAGCATCTGATCGATTTGATTTTGGATTGTGCTGGTCAAAAAGGTACAGGTCGCTGGACTGTGGTAAGTTCTTTAGAGTTGGGTGTTCCCATTCCCACTATGTACGCTGCGGTAAATGCGCGGGTAATGTCTGCTTATAAAGATGAACGGGTAGCTGCTTCTACCCAATTAACAGGCCCAATTTCTAAGTATGATGGGGATGGAAAGGCTTTTGTGAATAAGGTGCGGGATGCTCTTTACTGTTCTAAGATGTGTTCCTATGCTCAGGGAATGGCTCTGTTGAGTAAAGCTTCTGTTGAATTTAAGTATAATTTAAATCTGTCGGAAACCGCGCGGATTTGGAAAGGTGGCTGTATTATTCGCGCAGGTTTCCTGGATAAGATTAAATCAGCTTTTGGGGAAAATCCCAGTTTGCCTAATTTATTGTTGGCACCTGAGTTTAAACAAAGTATTCTCGATCGCCAAGTTGCTTGGCGGGAAGTGCTGAGGGAGGCGAATACGGTAGGTATTGCAGTTCCCGCATTTAGTGCTTCTTTGGATTATTTCGATAGTTATCGCCGCGATCGCCTGCCCCAAAACCTCACCCAAGCACAACGGGATTACTTTGGGGCACATACATACGAGCGCCTTGATCAACCCAGGGGCGTGTTTACTCATACCGAGTGGACTGTTTAAAACTAATTAACAAGGGGCATGGCATGAATTGCCCCTACCACAAATCCTGTGCTTATTGCTATTCATGACAAAAGTAACCTGTTATACTTGTGGCTGAATGGGTCAATTTTCAACCTTGCCGCGTAGTCTGGTTAACTCAAATAAAAACTACTGTAATTTTTTCAGTAGTAAGTTAGAATTTAATGGTTTTCCGAGAAGAAAAAAGTAACATTAAAAATGATAAATTACCAGAGAAGAAGATTGGCACAAGAGTGATAAAATTGAGTAAATCTATGCTAGTTGAACTAGCAATAATGATCTAAATAAACTGATGGGGCGCTTTGGTGATTTTCCTGGACAATTGGGGACTTTCATGGACAAATGTCTAGGAAAAAAATATTTGTCAGCAGTGAATTTTTTTGAGAAACTAGGCTATAATACTTTTTAGGGATCTCAATCCCCATACTACCTAAGAACCAGATGGATTTTTAGGAGTTATTACCGAACTTTAACAAAAGTTAGACTTTCCATAGTGGTGAAAGTCCCAGAGGGTATCCTAACCTATGTGACGGAACATTTCCCTTCTTTACTCGTTTGACTATGGACGGGTGAGCCAAAAAAATCCTACTTAGTCACCGAGGAAGTAGGTTTCTAGAGATATGTCTATATATGTCTAGGAAAATAGTAGGTGTAAAATAGTTACTTGAGCAGAAAAAATATGGACTTGGTTGTACTCCAAAACGGACTGGATAATATATCATTTTTGGTGTTATTCCTGACAATGTTGATTTATTGGGTAGGGGCAGTGTTTCCCGAAATACCCTATTGGCAAGGTTTGGGCACAGTAGGCATGGCATCTGCTAATCTGTGTATGGCGGCTTTACTGGCGGCTCGCTGGTTAGAAGCTGGGTATTTTCCTTTAAGTAATCTCTATGAGTCTTTATTTTTTCTGGCCTGGGGAATTACGACAATGCACTTAATAGCAGAAAAAATGAGCAGTAGTGGGTTGGTGGGAGTAGTCAGTAGCCCTGTGGCAATGGGGATAACAGCATTTGCTACTTTATCTTTACCCGAGGAAATGCAAGCATCAGCTCCTTTAGTACCAGCGCTGAAATCAAACTGGTTGATGATGCACGTAAGTGTAATGATGATTAGTTATGCAGCTCTCATGGTGGGATCACTGCTGGCGATCGCTTTTTTAGTAGTAACTCGTGGCTCAGATGTAGAACTGAGAGGGAGTTCGGTAGGCACGGGGGGCTGGAGAAAGTATGAGTTAAAAACAGGAGAAAATAACAATAATTCTGAAAATTTAGTGGCTTTGGCGGGGAGGGGGAAGACGGCGGTAATAGATTTAGTGAAAACAGAAATGGTGGCGGAAAATCTATCACCAATGCGTCTAAGTTTAGCAGATACTTTAGATAATATTAGTTATCGGATTATTGGGTTAGGATTTCCGCTGCTAACAATAGGGATTATTGCAGGGGCAGTATGGGCAAATGAAGCATGGGGTTCATACTGGAGTTGGGATCCAAAAGAAACCTGGGCTTTGATTACTTGGTTAGTTTTTGCGGCATACTTACACGCAAGAATTACAAAAGGATGGCAAGGAAGAAAACCAGCAATTTTAGCAGCAACAGGTTTGGTGGTGGTTTGGATTTGCTATTTAGGAGTAAACTTGTTAGGAAAAGGGTTACATTCCTATGGGTGGTTTTTGTAAAAAATGAGCTGGAGTCAGCTGCATGGAAGATTACATCAAACCCTGCGAGATAAACAATTGTTGCAGCGGGGGGAAGGAGTGTTAGTAGCAGTATCTGGTGGTCAAGACTCATTGTGTTTAACCAAACTGCTACTAGACTTACAACCCAAATGGGAGTGGAAAATAGCGATCGCCCATTGTGATCATGGTTGGTCATCAGATGAAGGCATAGCAGACCATGTAGAAAAGATCGCCAAAGAATGGGGTATTAATTATGCACAGAAAACCGCTGAGAAAATTAAAGAAACAGAAGCGGCGGCGAGAAAATGGCGTTATGAAGCATTAAGAGAAATAGCTGAAACAGAAGGCTTAGAAAATATTGTGACAGGTCACACATTAAGCGATCGGGCTGAGACGGTTTTATATAATTTAATTCGGGGAGCAGGGGCAGATGGTATAGCTACCCTGACATGGGAGCGTCAATTAACAGAAAAAATTAGATTAGTGAGACCAATTTTAAATATTTCGCGGAGGGAAACAGGGGAATTTTGCCAAGCATATAAGCTACCAATTTGGGAAGATGCTGCTAATAAAAACATGAGATATGCGCGCAACCGCATTCGCCAGGATTTAATTCCTTATTTAAAAGAGCAATTTAACCCACAAGTAGAAAAAGCATTAGCCCAGACAGGGGAAATTTTAAGAGAAGAAGTAGAGTATTTAGAAAACTGCGCCCAAGAAATTTTAGCTATTTCAATCACAGAAAACAAGAAAGGGTTAAATCGTGGAATATTAAAGAAAAAACCCTTAGCTCTTGGGAGAAGAGTAGTCAAGAAATTTTTAGAAATTCATGGTAAAAAAGCCCCCAAGTTTGAAGAAATAGAAACTGTGATGCAATTAATGAAAGCCCCAAACAAAAGTAGGACATCCTCCCTTTCAGGAGGATGGCATTTGGAAGTAGAAGGAGAATGGATAGTGTTTAGAGACTTGAAAAAAAAGTGAACCCATGAATTTTGCTAGAAACTTGCCATTTCCAACTTGTCGAGAAAGCGCCGAATGAAAGACTGTATCTCAGCGATCGCCTCATTAGCATTTTGAGCTGAATTGGGGTCATTTTCAATTGTCTCTAATGAAGAGCGAATTTCATCAAGATTATCTTGGAGAGGCTGTAAAGTTTTTTCTGAAAAACTCACTTGAGACATCACCTCAGTCAGGCGAATTTTTACTTTTTCAAAACGTTGCTCAAGCTCTTGTAATTCCTGTTCTTTTGCCCGTCTTTTTGGTTTTGTTTGCTCAATAATCTCCTGCATTTTATGAATAGTATTTTGGATTGCTTGAATTTCAGAATCTAGCTTTTGCCGTTCCTGTTTAGTCTTATTTTCCTGAACTGCCAACCGACGCAAAATTGGTTCAAGTTCTATTTCTGGGTCATTATCAGCCTCTAAAGTTCCTTGACGACGCTTCAAAATCCGTAAATTTTGACCTAACATCTTTTGTTGGCGGCGGAGATTACGACGCTGACCAATTAAAGTTTCATCTAACATTTTCATGCTTTCTTGAGCATCTGCCAACTCCGTCTCCATACTCAGACGTTCAAACTCACCAAGCTGATTAAGTTTTTCCTCTAACTCCTTAATGCTTTCAGCTTGTAAAGTCAACTCTTCTTCTTGGAGATTAACAAAATTCAATAAGTTTGCAGTTTCTTTTTTCAGCTCATCCACCCTTTGCTGTAACTCTCCCAAAGGCATATTTTCCAGAGCTACAATATCCACCTTATGTTCATCATCGCCAAAGTCGGCTACCAAGCCAGTTCCTGTCAAATTCGCTCTTACTTCATCTATAGTTTCCAGATGAAGACTAAGCAACCTTGAAGCTTCTTGCTTATTTTCAAGTTCATGACGCTTGACTTGTAATTCGCGCACTGCCTCTTCCAAAGAAGCCTGTTCTGCTTGTAATTCCTCCTTGCGTCGTTGAAGTTCTTCACCCTGGTGATTAACTTCCTGCACACTAGATTTAACTACTGCTTTTGATTGTTCAAGCTGCTGCCAGTGGTAGTTAAAATTATGCTGCTGAGTATGAACAGCCTCTTTAATTTGCCTGAGCTGTTCTCTGAAAAAATTCCCCCCAGTGAAAGAAGAAGATAACTGTTCTAGCAAATCCTGCATTTTAGCTACCTGTTCTCCCTCCAAAAAAAGTGACTCTTGAAGAGCATTTTGCTTCTGTTCAAGACTTTGTTGTGAGGCCCGCAAATTTTGCCAAGACTCCTCAAGCTGCCTCCGCTGCTGCTGCAACCTATCGTATTCTTTTTCTTTATCTTCGAGTTGTTCGATCCGCGTTTCCATTTCCATTTCCCGACGAGCAAGTTCCTGACTTTGATAAGTCAGAGACTGCTTCCACTGTTCTATCTCCTCTTCCTGTTCTTTAGACTTTTCCAAAAGACGAGAATAGGTTTGGAGAACACGAACCAATCTTGCTCCCGCGAGCTCAGGTGCTCCCTGAACCTGTTGATTTGCACCCAAAGTGACAATTAAAAGCGCCCCTTCTCCAAACTGAGTGACGTTTTCACAAGGAATTAACTCTTCCCTCGGGACAGGAGTCCAAGTCTGGTCATTGCGTTGACAAGCTAGCAATTTCAATTCTATTTTATTACCGCCCATCAACCCTCTAGTCTGTTTTTTTACTTCTGCGAGATATTGCACCCTTGCTCTCCCTTGCTCTTTCTTATATCTAATGCTGTCTATTGAATTTCATTTTACTAAGACAAAGAAAAACTTTTTTAACTTTAAGTGGTCGCACTTTCATTAATTACCGCAGGTTCGGGCGGGTTTTGATTTTTTGCTCAATTGCTCACCTCGATCAAGGCTAAACCCGCCCCTACAGAAATTGTGTAAATAATTTTGCTTATCTACTTAAACGAAGCGATCGCTTTTTTTCTTGTCCCCCTTCCTACTTGCCTGCTTACCTTGCTCCTCTTCCTGATTTCTTACTAATTATACTTCTTAATTTTGCTTACAAAAAACTAGATTAATAATTCCTATTCAGGGATTCCAAGGTGGGGGAAAGGGAAAAGAAGTAATAATAGTTAACCTTTTTCAAATTCATTATACCAATGAGCGATCATTTGTGTTAACCCCCCTTGCGGGAGGGAAAATGCTTATTTTTTCGGCGTTGCGTTTTTTGAGTTTTGAGAATTGCTAGATCGGCAAGAGAAACTTACTTAATGTAATAGACCAATGAGCGCTCATTAGTCTATTAACCGAAATTAACCCTATTGATAGGTTGGAAAATCGATATAACCTTCCTTGTCAAAGGAATACCAAATGTTCATTTCTGCTGGAGGATTTAATGGCCAATCATTGGCAAAACGCTCCACCAAATCGGGGTTACTAATAAATGGTCTGCCAAAAGCTATTAAATCAGCCAATCCATCTTTGATTGCTGTTTCTGCTGTTTCTTTAGTATAACCACAGTTACCGATGAGGGTGCCTGAAAATACCTCCCGAAATTCTCCCAAAGTCATGGGTTCGCCTAAAGAGTGAAAGCCAAAGCCCAACCCATCCATAATGTGGAGATATGCTAATCCGTAAGAGTTTAATGCTTGAGCCACATAAAGAAATGTTTCCCGATAGTCAAAAGAACCCATATCATTAAAAGAACCGTTAGGAGAAAGTCTCACTCCGACTCTGTTAGCAGGAAATACTGTAACAATTGCTGCAACAATTTCTTGGAGAAAACGGAAGCGGTTTGCCAAGTTGCCGCCATATTTATCTGTACGTTGATTAGTTTTTGATTGCAGAAACTCATCTATTAAATAGCCATTTGCCCCGTGAATTTCTACCCCATCAAAGCCTGCTATTTTTGCCCTTACTGCTGCTTGACGATAATCTTCAATAACAAGAGGTATTTCTTCTGTTTCTAAAGCCCGAGGTGTTTCGTAGGGTTGTTTGCCAATGGGAGTATGAATATAATCTCCATTGATTTTAATTGCAGAAGGAGCAACTGGCAGTTGATTATTTGCGTGAAAACTGCTGTGAGAAGCTCTCCCACAGTGCCAAAGTTGCAAGAAAATTGGTGTTTCTTTTTCATGCACTGCTGCTACTACTTGCTGCCAAGCTTCTGCTTGTTGAGCTGAATAAATACCTGGGCTATTTTGCCAGCCATTAGCCTGTTGAGAAATAACAGTAGCTTCAGTAATAATTAAACCTGCGCTTGCTCTTTGAGCGTAATATGCCGCCATTAAAGCATTAGGCATTCTTGCTTCACCAGCTCGCGATCGCGTCATGGGAGCCATGACAATGCGGTTTTTCAGGGATAAATCTCCCAATTTAAATGGACTGAGTAGGTTTGGTGAGCCCGTTTTAGTTACCATAATTTTCTGATTGTTACCTATATTTACAAGGTAAGATTATAGCAAATCAATCACCAAAAGAATTAATTGTGCAGCAGGTACTTAACGACTAAAATCAAAGCTGACCAGCTATAATTGATTTGGAGATCTTTTTGGTTGGCGAGAAGATTTAGTCCCATAGACTAAAAATAACTGATAATTAAGATGGATTTATTGCGGAGTCTCCCATTAGGGCTGTATCTAGAAAAACCTATAACAAAACTACATGAGCTAGATCCCAGGGTGAAACTAGCCTGGTTAATGAGTTTTCTTGCAGCTCCCCTGTTAGCTAACCCTTTTTTCCGAGCTTCTTTGGTAGGAATTTTGTTATTGATGAGTTTGTTGGCGGGGATTCCTTTACGAGTGTTTAAACAGCAAGCTTGGTTACTAATTTTGTGCATCTTTGTATTTATAATAACCGCCATTTCTCCTGATGGTTTAGCAATAGATTCACAACCACGACTTCCCCCTATTGATTTAAATTTACCCCAGCCCACTTCCTATCATTATGTGTTATTTGAAGAGGGATGGCTCACTATTACTCGTCGCTCTTTAGAATTGGCAATTAGAATTAGTAGTTTACTATTTACATTAATATATAGCACTAATTTATACCTGTTAAGTACTGCCCCTGAAGAAATAACTGCAGGGTTGGAAAAATTAATGCGGCCCTTGGGAATATTTAAGTTACCTGTAACGGAAATTATCCTAACATTAACCCTTTCATTGCGGTTTATTCCTTTAGTTTTGGAAGAAGTGCAAAATCTGGCTCGCTCAATCCGTACAAGAGCAATAAATTGGAAAAAACTTGGGATTAGGAAAAGCCTCCAAGTTTGGTTAATGGTAGCAGAAAAAATTCTCGAAAATCTTCTGTTACGGGCAGAGCAAATAGCGATCGCTATGGAAGTACGGGGTTTTACTAGCCCGAATCAACATAAAGTAGAATGGCATCAATTACGCTTAAAATTCAGAGATTGGTTAGTTTTAGCAAGTTTAATTCCTTTTTGGTGGGCGCGAGTAATTTGGGGAGGAATGTAATGACAAAAATCTTACCTTGGCACTGGCTCTCTCTACCTTTAGAAAATCGCACTGGGGCTGAGATTTTTGACCTTTTATTTCGCCAATTTCCTCAAAAAAAATCCCCCATTCATCTGGCTACGCTTTTGGAAAGTCCTTGCCAAAATCCAGAAAATTTGCCCTCCTTATCTCGCTATTCTATCTGTGCAGGTTCACCTAGGATAATGGAAGGAAAACCTCAATTTTGGACTCCAAAATTAGGAGAAATTCTCCCTTTTTTGCGTCGCTTACTTAAAAAGAAAAACAATTGTTGTGAGTCTCCTCAACTTCCATTTACAGGTGGTTGGTTAGGTTGGTTGGGTTATGATTTGGCTAAAGAAATAGAAAAATTACCTCTACTTAAATCAGATCCTCTCCCTTTTCCTGTGGCATACTGGTATGAACCTGACTCTTTTGCTGTCCTTGACCATGAAAAACAAACACTCTGGTTAGCTTGTACAAATCCAACTGATTTAGCTAAGTTTCAGGGTCAGTTAGAGTCGCCAAAAAAATCAATTGTTAGGAGGGAAAAAAAACAAGGGGAGCAGCAATTAAACTCAGAAATATCATTTCTGACTAGTCAAGCAGAATACGAAGCAGCAGTATTAAAGGCTTTAAAATATATTCAAGCTGGGGATGTTTTTCAGGCTAATCTGTCTCTCCGTTTTCAAACAACTACAAGAGCTGATAGTTGGACAATTTATCGGACTTTACAAGCAATTAATCCTTCTCCCTTCGCTAGCTACTGGGAAACACCCATGGGGGTAGTAATTAGTTGTTCACCAGAAAGATTAATTCAGTTGGAGGGAAGAAAAGCACAGACAAGACCGATTGCAGGAACGAGAGCCCGTGGTGCTAATCTGGAAATCGACCAACACTTAGCCTCGGAGTTGCTCACTAATGTCAAGGAAAGAGCAGAACACATCATGCTGGTAGATTTAGAACGGAATGACTTGGGGCGAGTCTGTGAGTGGGGTTCAGTTAAAGTTGATGAACTTTTAACCATTGAACGGTATAGTCATGTTATGCACTTAGTGAGCAATGTGACAGGAATTTTAGGCAAAGATTATGATACTGTGGATTTGATTCGTGCTTTGTTTCCTGGGGGTACCATTACTGGTTGTCCCAAAGTCCGCTGTATGGAAATTATTGAGGAACTTGAACCAGTAAGACGCAACTTGTTTTATGGTTCTTGTGGCTATTTAGACCAAGGGGGTAACTTAGATTTAAATATCTTAATCCGTACCCTGCTGTTCAGTGCTAACTACCATCAAGGGAACTACCACCCTGCAATAGTTTGGGGACAAGTGGGAGCGGGAATTGTTGCTGATAGTGATCCTGAAAAAGAATGGTATGAGTCTCTCAAAAAAGCAGCAGCACAATTAACAGCCCTAAAACTTGCTACTTAGGTTTTAGGTCTGAATCCATGTTTTTGTTTAAAATCCCATAAATGGCTGTTTTTTTTCAGAGGCTGAGAATTATTTTTGTAAATTTTAATGGACAGTGAAACCTATCTCAATCATCCCACCTTTGGTTTGCTCTATAGAGTTTGTATCCTTGAAGAAAATCAGGAATTATTTACAACTCTATATGCCCAGCGCTTATTTTTTATCGTGACAATTACTGCTGATGGGATTAATTTTGAACCTGTTAGTCGCTCAGAAGGTCGTATGCAAGTGGAAAAACGTTTGCGTCAACTACGAAATAGTGGATTGTCTGTAGAATATAAAGAGCTAAACCATATCTATAAACAGACTTTCCAATGAATGGTTTTATTTCTCAAAACATCAACCAAATTCGCCAGCAGCTACCTTCTCATGTGCGTCTGATTGCAATCACTAAGCAGGTGTCGGTAATCGGGATGCGAGAGGCTTATGGTGCAGGAATTCGTGATTTTGGGGAAAATCGGCTTCAAGAAGCTTTACTGAAACAAGAGCAATTGCAAGATTTACCAGATATCTGTTGGCATTTTATTGGTCATTTACAGACAAATAAAGGGAGAAAAGTCCTCGAAAAATTTCAGTGGATTCACTCAGTTGATAGTCTGAAGCTTGCTAGCCGTCTCAATGAGTTGGCAGGGGAGATAGGTAAAACACCCCAAGTCTGCCTCCAAGTTAAGGTTTTAGCAGATCCCAATAAATATGGCTGGGAAATTCCTGAGTTGCTGGCAGATTTACCTCAACTCGACCATTTTTCTGGGCTCAAAATTCAAGGTTTAATGACAATTCTCCCCCTGGGATTGTCTGAAGCGGAAACTTTTGGGGCTTTTAGAGAACTTTCTTTGCTTTCTGAGAAAATTAGTCAGGCAAATTGGTTGCATCTACAGATGCAGGAGCTATCGATGGGTATGTCGGCAGATTATAAATTTGCTGTCTCTGCTGGCGCAACTATGATCCGTCTCGGAAGGATTATTTTTGGGGCAAGAATGAGTTGATTTTTCTCAATCAAAATCTATATTGGGTTTCAGGTTGCTTGCGTGTGTTAACCCCCCCAACCCCAGGGAAAGGGGGGGAGATGAGGGAAAAAATAAGCATTTGCAAGATGTCTATTATATAGTTAAGAACGTTAAATTAAGTAACTATTCTCCCATAGTAAAGCTCTTTTTCATTGAAAAAAGATAGCTTTTCAGAGCGGAAAGGAATAAAGCATAATTATTATGTTTGACCAAGTGACCCTGAAACAAAATCGCTGCATATTCGAGCAGCAGATCAATGTAAAGTAGTGAAGGAAAGGTAACAGTGAATACATTTTTGACCAAGCTCAAAGATTTTGTCGGTCTCAATGAGGAAGCTGATGAAGAAGACGAGGAATTTGAAGAGGAAATTGAGGGGGAAATTTCCCGAAACTCTCCTGAAAAAAAACCTCAAGTAATGTCTAATGAACAACCTCGAGCTCAGAGACTAACTAGAGAACAACCAACTAAAACAACAGAAATAGGTATGGTATCAAATACAAGAAGTAACGTAATTGGAATGCCAGGAGTAGCTACTGGTATGTCGGAAGTAGTGGTAATTGAACCACATTCTTTTAAAGAAATGCCCCAAGTGATTCAAACTTTGCGGGAGCGTCGCTCGGTAATTTTAAATCTGAATGTGATGGAGCCTGCAGAAGCACAAAGAGCTGTGGATTTTGTCGCAGGTGGAACTTATGCCATTGATGGCCACCAAGAGCGCATTGGGGAAAGCATTTTTCTCTTTACCCCCAATTGCGTTAAAGTGAGCACACTTACAGGAGCAGTACATGAAGCGATGGAAGCAACCCAAGTACCTGCTAGTGTACCGCTAGATGCTACGCCACCTTGGGCTACGGAATCAAATCGAATCGCTCAGTAACAATATGTGAGGCAAAAAAATTAGACATTCTTCTCCTGGAAATATAAGAGGGGATGAATGTCAATTTTAATATTAATGAAATGAAAACTAAATTAGGTATGATTGGTGGCGGAGTAATGGGAGAAGCGCTGCTAGCACGTCTGATTACAAAAAAAATTTATGCTCCTGAAGCAGTGCTGGTGAGTGAGCCTCAACCACAACGACGGGATTTTTTACAGGAAAAATATCACGTTAGAGTAACAATGGATAATCAGGAAGTTGCTGCTGCTGCTGAGGTGTTGTTGTTGGCAATTAAACCCCAGGTTTTGGACGCAGTTGTGGCGGGTTTGGGGGATTTTGGGGGCAACCCGCTGGTGATTTCAATTTTGGCAGGTGTTTCTTTGAGTCGCCTTGAAGCTGCTTGGGCGGGAAAACCAGTGATTAGAGCAATGCCTAATACTCCTGCAACTGTTGGGGCGGGAATGACAGCGATCGCTTTTGGTAAAAGGGTTGAAAATAAGCATATTTCTATAGCCAAATCAATCTTTGCGGCGGTGGGAGAAGTGGTGGAAGTGCCAGAGTATCTTATGGATGCAGTAACTGGTCTTTCAGGGTCAGGCCCTGCTTATGTGGCAATAATGATTGAAGCTTTGGCAGATGGGGGCGTAAGCGCAGGTTTACCTAGGGCGATCGCTTCTCAGTTGGCTCTACAAACTGTTTTAGGCACAGCACAATTAGTTAAGGAGTCTGGACTTCATCCAGCAGAACTGAAAGACCGTGTTACGAGTCCAGGAGGTACTACCATAGCGGGGGTTGCCGAGTTGGAAAAAGCTGGTTTTCGGTCAGCGCTCATTGAAGCTGTGCTGGCTGCTTATCACCGTTCCCAGGAATTAGGTAAATAATGGGAGTCCCATAGCCATAATAGTATTATTTGCTACTTAATCTTAAGTTTGAGATATTTAAACTAGCAATTAAGGAGAAAATTACTGGTTTGGGGAAATTCTCAAAAAAAGGAGGAATTACAAAAAAAAGTTATATGAAAAATAAAGATTGGTTAGTGATGGAAGACGGTAAATGTTTGCCTTGTAAATCAGCTAGAGAATGGGATTTATTAACTAATGAATATCGACTATATCGGTTTATGACTGAGGTAGAAGATGTAATGAATGAAGCAGTGGAAAAAGAAACTACTGAGGCAGATTTTTTGCCGACACTGCGTCGGTTGGTGCGTAAACTTGTTCTTAATTGTTACTGGGTAAAAACCCAATATCCTGAACCTTGTACAAAAACTGGTATCTCAATTAAAATGCTTTATGATGAGTTGGGTCTTCCAATAACGGTGCAAACAGAAACAATTTTACCAGGAGAAGGAACACCAATTCATAATCATGGAACTTGGGGAGTGGTGGCTATTTTGGCAGGGAAACAAAAAAATAGGAATTGGCGGCGATCGCCTTCTCCCGAATATCAAGATAAAATTGAACAAGTGGGAGAAATAGTATTAGAACCAGGAGATATTATTAGTTTTACCCCTGAAGCTATTCATTCTGTAGAAGCAGTGGGAGAAGAACCCACAATTACTTTTAATCTTTATGGAGAAACTGAGGGTTATAAAAGATTTATGTTTGACTCAATTAATCATCAAGCCAAACATTTTTAAATCGGGATGGAGATAATTATATGAGTCAGAAAACTGAGAAAAAAGTACCAATAAAAACTCCTTTATTTCCTGAGCGCCTTCGTCTTTCCGAAGAAGAATTAAGTAAAAGACGTTCTGAAGATGAAGCATTTACTCTGCGTTGTCGGGAAATTTTCTGGCGAGTTTATCCTGATTTAGTTAAAGAGCATTAGAACTGGTTTATTCATATTGAACCAAATATTTGTAAGTTGTCAAAAAATAGAAAGAACTCATGCAACAGAGGGCGCGCGCTAAAGCGCAACTACGAGCAAAAAAAAAGTTAGTAGTTGCGCTTGAGCGCCCTCTCATCGTCATAAATATTGAAGAAAAATTTAGTAGTTGCGCTTGAGCGCCCTTTCATCGTCATAAATATTGAAGAAAAAGTTAGTAGTTGCGCTTGAGCGCCCTTTCATAATAATCCATTGCAAGCATAACACAAAGCACCCCGCCCTGCGGGCAGGGCTGTTTCATTTAAAAATTTAAGGCTTTTTAAAACCCTTAAAATCTAACGGTTTCAGGCTTATATTTCTAACAATTTGGGGAAAATTAACAAAAATCGTTATTCTTGCTCTGTTCTTTGAAAAAGACTACACAGGCTTAAGCATTGATTTCTAAAAATTAGTTATGTAAGTATTTAATTTAAAATATGCTAATTAAATTGAATAATCTATTCAACTGCAAACGTAAAATGAAACAGCCCTGC
>JADQBC010000018.1 GCA_016903655.1 Gomphosphaeria aponina SAG 52.96 = DSM 107014 | reverse complement strand
AATTTCTTGATTTTCAGCCATTTTTTTACTTTTCTGGTTAACTTTTCTTTCTCAAATTATCTCATCTTTTTGTCTTTACTGCTCTTGAGTAATTATGCTTAGTTGACTGGCGAGGCGGAAGTGGGATTTCGTATTACTTTTCGAAGTGCGGAATGGAGGTTTTAATTTAGTTTCTTTATCAGGCTTTGTATTAGCCCAAGTTCTATAAGCTCGATGTAAAGTATTGTGCAATAATTTAGCAGGAATCCCGTAATTATTGTTCTTTAACCAAGTTCTCATTGAGAGAGTTTGAAACTGTTGTTATGAGAGTTCCTTTCCCTATCCCTAAATGAGAAAAACCTTGATGAGTATTCAAAATTTCAATAGCTTCATTAAAGACTTTTTTGCAGATTTTCATCCAACTTTGGATTAACTTCCTTTGATTTTTGTCGGCTTTGAGCCGATAAACTTTAATAATTTCAGCAGTAGGATATTGAGATAACAGAAGTTCTGCTTGGGATTGGATATGTTGTTTTTGACTATAGCTAGATACACGTACATAGCCAATAATCTTTTTGCCTGTAATTTCTCTATCTGGGAGTTGGTAGTGTTTAACTCCAGAGACATTGACAATGTAATTGATTTTTCCTGTTCGTGCCCAATTAAGAATTGTTCTAAAGTGGACATTGTAAGCAGTGGCTGCTTCTTTAAGTTTGACATACTCTGACATTATAAATCTTTATCATTTTTATATCTAATTATACATGATTAATCGTCTAATGCCTACTAAATTGCTCCTCTATAAAAACGCTCAAATTGTAGTTTATATAGTTAAAGATAAAATTTAATGCCCCAGGAGAAAAAGTCAATACAAGGCGTTGCGTTTTTTGAGTAATAAATTATGTTAGTTATATTAATACTACTAAATCCTTTCCCCACTCCCTACTCGGCAACTCCGCTACTTTAAGGTTTCATTCTTCAATTCAGCAACGCCAAATTTTGGGGGAGATCGTGCTAGACTGTAAGGTGTCTGAGTGCATTTGGCAAAAAATATAGTTGTAACGACAAGTCTTAAGAACATGAAGAAGGAATAAACAGAATGACCCAAGTGAATGTAGGAGAAAAAGAAGGTATTGAGTCTGCTTTGCGTCGATTTAAGCGAGAGGTATCTAAAGCTGGTATTTTCTCCGATCTCAAACGTATCCGCTATTTTGAAACTCCCATAGAAAAGAAAAAACGTAAGGAAATTGCCAGGCGGCGTAAAAGGCGTTTTACTCGCACTTCCAATAAAATGTCTTGATTAGTTGATTGTTGATTGTTGATTGTTGATTATTCTTCCATGAACGATGAACCATTAACGATTAACGATTAACTCAAGTTGTACTCCTTATGCCCCACACTTTGATGATGCCGTCGGCACTGCCACTCACCAGTTTCTCTCCATCTGGGCTAAAGGCTAAACAGATAATATTCGCTCCCTGCGCTAAAATAGTGTGATGTAATTTTCCTGTTTCTACTTCCCAAAAATTGATGTTTTTCCCATTTGCACTGACTAGAAGATCTCCCCCCGGGCTAAAAGTAAGGGTTGAGGTTAAACTTTTAAGGGAAAAAGTATTTAGTAATTCGCCACTGCTCAAATGCCAGAGTTTAATGGTTTGATCTTGCATTCCTCCACTGGTGGCGAGGGTTTGTCCATCTGGACTTATGGCTATATTTGTTACTAAGTCTAAATGTATAATTTTTGTATGCAGCAATCTGGGGGTTTTGTAATTCCAAACATTCACTGTTTTGTCGCCGCAACTCACTAGGGTTTGTCCATCCAGACTAAAGGCAATTTGTGCTAGGCCTCCTGAATTAGCGGGTAATCGGGTGGGCAAAGATTGTTGATAGACTTGGCGTAGGTTGATGTAATTATCCCACCCTCCACTGGCGAGAGTTTGTCCATCACAACTGAATGTGAGGGAAAATATTTGCTCGTGGTGGTCTGTAAATGTTTTGAGCGCTTCTCCTGTTTTCCAATGCCAAAGAATTACACTTGTATCTTCACTGCCCGTAGCAAGTAGGGGTTTATCTGGACTAAATGCTAGGCAAGTAATGGCTTTTTTATGAAGTTGTAAAGTAAGGGGATAGGTTTTTGTGTGTAAATTCCACAGTTTGATTGTTTGATCTTCACTTCCTGAAGCCATTATTTCCCCTGTGGGGCTAAAGGCGATCGCTTTGATGGCTCCTGAATGTCCTCTCAAGATATATAGTAAGTCAAAATTGAGGCTGTTTTTAACTAGGTCTTCTTTTTGGTAAGGTAATTCTACAACCTCACTATAAATTTCTTGTTCACTCCCAAAAACTGCGGCATCGGGGGGAAGATTATTGGCTGTTGGGGTAATACTGGGTGCTGTTTCCAGGATAACGCCCTTATTGACTAAAATGCGTCTTCTCAAGATATCAGTAACTGTTGCAACTACAGTACCCTGTTCATTGATGGCAAAAGTAACTTGAATGCGATCTTGGTTGATTTCTCCAGGGGGTTCAAGGGGGATAAGATAGACTGGGTGAGGATGTTCTAGAGGACGAAAGTGGCTAGTTTGTTCTACTTCACTACTCATTCTGCCACTTTGGGCATCATAGGTGACTTCCCCTTTGGTAATTTCTATCAGTTCCCCCAGATCTATTTTTAACCTTTGTTGTCCATTATATGCTGCTTGTAAAGTTATGGGTTTTTGACGGCGACAGGGATAGGAAGTACCTGGATTAAATAACCTAAAATAGGAGTAGGTTTGTGTTGCTGGTTGCCAGAGACGGAGGGCATAACTATGTTTAAGGTTGGTTGCACGTTTGCCCACTTTACCTAATGTTAATGCGCCGTAGGCTACTGCTGTTAAAGGTTGCTCAAATTTGACTTTATCTGCCCCAAAATAGGAAATAATTAGTTGTTGAACTGCGGGTATCATGCAGCTACCACCTACTAATAATACTTGTTCGATTTGATTTTTACTAATACCTTTGGTGAGGGCAATTTGCAGAACTTCATCTATTGCTTGTTGTACCTGTGGTAATAACTGATTTACTGCTAAAATTCTCTCTAATTCTGTGCGAGTTAAATGGATTTCTTTAATGTTCTCTGCTGTCTCAATCCAAGTTGCACTTGCTGCTGTGGTTTGGGAAAGTTGGATTTTTAAAGCTTCTGCTACCTGTAATAAATTTTGCCAGTTACTCTGTTTTAAATATATGCTAGATAAACCCATTTGTTGGAGATAGTTTTCGGCGATCCAGTTGTCTATATCTACACCACCAATGTAAGCAGATGCAGTGGCAATAGTTTTTCCTTGGAGTACTTTTTCTGGGCTTTCTTTTGGGGTATGAACTAAACTTAAATCTAGAGTTCCTCCACCAAAGTCGATAGCTAATACCAGTGACTCTGGGTTATTTACACTATAGCCTAAAGCTGCTGCTGTGGCTTCATCTATTATTTTTACTACTGGTATATTTAATCGGTTAATAAATTGCTCAAACCAACTGAGATAGGAGTTAAACCCTGCCGTAGGGAGAGTTAAAATTACTTGGTCAGGTTGAATATTTTGGGTGAGTAAGTTATTCCAAAGTTTAAGGAGAAATAACTCACAAACTAATTCTGGGGTGTAGGTTAAACCATCAATTTGACGCGGTGGGGAGCGATATTCGGCGATTAAATCTTTTTTGAATGCTTGAAATAATCTTGCTGATTGAGTTTCCCTGAGAAACTGCTGGCGCACTTTTTCTCCCACAACAATGCTTTCTGGGTTTTCCACAAACACCAGACTAGGAATGATATTTATTCCTGTAATTTCTCTGGCTATTTGGGGAATATTTACTGTCTGGGGAGTTTGGGTTTCTGGGTTGAAAATAGATATAACTGTGTTGGTTGTTCCGAAGTCAATGGCTACTTTTGTCACTGCTCTACTCCAATTTAGCTAATAATTTTTCTTTTAATTTAACATAAGTTGGCTCTGCCTCAACAATTAACCATCATTGTCCCCCTTGTCAACTCTTACTCTATGGGTAAAATTTCCGAAGATTCAAAATTATTTACACTCTTCTTAACCAAGGGGTAAGTTTTGCCTTTTAATTCGATGGAATCTGCTTGACAATCGGGTTTGGGGGAATGATAAACTAAGATATATTCTTTACCTAAATATTGTGCCATTTCTGTTGCTACTTCGCCTCGCCATTGAGTTTTTGTGACTAATACAATTAATTGATTTGCTAGTTGGGGAATGGATTTTGCTACTTGTCGCCGATAAATTTCGTCTAAACTGCCAAAGGGGGAATCCATAACAATAGGGAAGGTACTGCTATCTGGACCCATCAGGGTATTTTTCTGACTCCATGCCCTTACTCTGTCCATTATACCACCAATAAAAGATAAACTGAGGATCTGATTTTCCCCAGTAGAAGCAGCAACTGACATTCCTCTTCCTGATGTATTTTCGATTAAGTCTAATTCGTAATTTTCCCTAATTCTGGGAAGATAGGGGGTAAAGGAAATGGCGGCAAAAATTTCTTGAACTCGCTTTTCTAAGGAAAGGCGAAATTGTCTTTCTAAACGGGATCTAACTTCGATTAACCGCTCCATTGCTTCTTGGGTTGCTTTAATTCTTCTTTGAGCTAAAATTTGCTTGTCTTGCTTCATTTTGTGTTTGGTTATTTGCTTGGTTATTTCCTCTACTTCTTGATTAATGGTGGTGATTTTTTGCTGATTTGCTCCTTGCTCTAAGGTGATTTTTTTGATTTCTTTTTCTACCCCATCTAAGTTGATTTGGATTTGTTGAATATCTTCATCGGGAAATTTTCTCAGCTTATCTTTGATTTCATCTAATTCTGTTTCTATTTGGGAAAGTTCATAGCGCCATTGACTGATATTTACTTGGTATGTATCTACTTTTTGCCAAAATTCTGGTAATTGTTTCTGCACTTCTTCTATTTGGGTTTCTAAGCGAATAATTCCTTCTTCAACATTGGCTATTCCTGCTCGATTGAGCCAAGTTTGTACCTGGTGATAATGTTCGCTTCCTTCTCTTAATTCTAACCCACAAATACAACGTTGCCGTTGGAGTAATTGATGAATAAATTGTTGTTTAATGCCACTAGATAATTCCCCTTTTTCCCGTAACTGATTGATAATTTTCTGGAATTTGGTTTGCAAGTCTGGGAGAAAAACGGTGTAACCTTTGCCAGAAATATGGTTTTTTAGTTCCTTACCTGTTTCTACCAGTTTTTGTCTAATTTCTGTTTCTTGAGCTTCCAGTTTCTGCTTGTTTTTTTGAATTTCATTGACAGTATTTAGCTCTAACAAGCGGTTAGCAAGTTCTTTTTTGGTTGCTTCTAGTTCGGCTAATTCTTGGGTGATTTTTTCTTGCCGTTCTAAGAGGCGATCGCTTTCTCCTTCTTTCTTGTTTTGCTCCTGTAAGAGTTTTTTTGTTTCTGGATCACCAATATCTTTTAATTCTTTCCCTAAATATTGCTTAACTTTTTTTAAATGTTCTATAGCCCGATCTAAAACTTTTACCCCAATTAATTCTTTAGTATCTTCTGCTATTTTATTTTTTTCTCCATCCCGAAAAATATGGTCAATATGTTCCCCATCAAAGAAAAAATATTGATGAAGACTTTCGGGTAAAATATTCTGAATAATATCTTCTGGTTGTTGGGGCGGTGGATACCAGCGTCCATTATCTCCTGCTACTAACATAAACAGTTTACTATTGCCATGTTGCAGGGTTTTGTTTTTATCTAAATAAGCAGATCCTTTTCTTTTTACTTGATACAGTTTATTATCATGTTCAAAGTGTAAATCTACCCAGTATTCTACATATCCACCTACATTAACTTCGTTGATTGCTCTTTTATTAACTAGGTAATTATGTGAGGCAAAAGCGGCAGTAAATTTTTCGTATAATGCCCAAGTAAATCCATTGAGTAAGGTGGTTTTTCCCGCCCCATTGTTGCCATAAATTACTGTAATGTTTTTGGCGCCGCTAGCCAGTTTTATTTGTGGGGTTTGACCATAAAATTGCCGAAAGTTACATAATTGAATGGATATGAGTTTCATTGGATCACTTCTTTGATGATTTTAATAATGTCTTCGTTAATATTTCTGGGAACTTTTAAATAAATTTTATCTTTTTCTAGTTGTAAAACTCTTTCAATAATTGTCCGAATTTCTGGAGATGCACTGGTAATTGGCTCTTGTACTTTAGTTATATTTGCTTCTTCTGACATTTGGTTGATGGTTGATGGTTGATGGTTGATAGTTGATAGTTGATGGTTGATGGTTGATGGTTGATGGTTGATAGTCTTCCATTAACCATCAACTAAGGAGTATTTTTCCTGAAGTTCTAATAATTTATTGCGAGCCTCTTCAGCATTATCAGCTAAGTCAGCAAACTCCATCAACCGCTTTAATTCCTTTCGTAGTAAACTGCGTTCAACTTCATAGGCATCACGGTCTAAAGTTGGTGGCATTACTAGCATATCAAAAAGTGTAGCTTTTTCTTTACCAGGATGGGGGCGTAAAATTCTGCCACGACGCTGGATAAACTGACGGGGGTTGGTGCTACTGGCTAAAATTACGGCGTTTTCAATGGCAGGAATATCTACGCCTTCATCTAAACAACGAATAGCGACTAAGCCTTGTAATTGTCCAGTTTCAAATTGTTGCCGCATTTCTTCCCTTTCAAGCATGGGTGTATTAGCAGTGTAGGTATTAACACGATAACCTAATTCTTTCCCCAAAATACGAGTAACTTCTTCTAGTTGGCGGTTAAAACCTTTTTGACCCCCATCACCACAATAAAAAAGGGTATGGTGGGTATGGAGGCGGTTAATCATCAGTTGGCGTAATGCTGTTAATTTATTAGTAGCAGTACCAATTAAACGCGATCGCTGCACTAAAAGAGAGGTAAGTCTCTCTTGAGAGGCTATTTCTCCTGGTTGATTTTTCCCATTTAATGCCCAACCAATGCGTTTAGTTAATTTAGCATAACTTTGAGCTTCTGGTTCTGTAAGTTGTACCAAAATAGGATAATATTCATAATGAACTAATGCGCCTTTTTTAATAGCATCTCCCAGGGTAAATTCTGGTTGTAAAATTGGCCCAAAATAGTTAAATAATGAGTCTGTACCATCATCATCAAAGTATCTTTCTGGGGTAGCAGAAAGGGCAAGACGTAACCCAAGAAAACGGGGTAAATTTTCTTCTAAACGTGGCGCTCCTAAGTTATGGGCTTCATCACCAATTACCAGGGTTTTTGGGGGAAAATATCTCAGTTGTGATTGGAAACTTTCGCTAATTAATGTGGAATTGGTAGTGATCACTGTCAGGAAGGATTGAGCCCCAGAATGGATATTATAAAGTTGGATTGATAGTTGACTTTGCCAATTATAAACACTTTCAAAAGCTAAAATAGGTTTGAGATTAAATTTTTCACATTCTCGCCCCCATTGAGTTACTAAATGGCGATAAGGACAGATGACAAAAACTACTTTTAAGCCAATTTTTTGGCAAAGTTCAGTAGCGATCGCCAATGCGGTAATCGTCTTACCACTACCTGTTGCCATTTTTAATGTACCCCTACCTTTATTTCTGAACCAACTGGCTACTGCTTCTTTTTGATAGTCTCTCAATTCCATAGATGGAGGAATTTGGGGACATCCTGGTTGAGATTGATATGATGCGGTTTTTTCTGCTACTTTACTCGTAATTTCTCTAGCCAGTTTTTCCCAGTCTATTTGGGTTTGGTAACTTGGGTGGTTTTGCTGTTTAGTAACTAGATATTTAGCTTTCATTTTTTGATTATTTAATAAAACCCTTATTGCTCATGGAATCAATTATAATAATAATTATGAGATTATTTTCAGGTTTATGAGGTTTGAAAGTTGCTTTAACCCTAGGCATAATTGATGATTAATAGCTCATTTATTTTGCCTCTTTTTGAGCCTTTACTATTAATATAACGGTTGGCACTTAATCTTTCTATGCCATAACCTGCATAAGCGACTTCAAAAAAATCTGCCGCTGGATCTTCATTTTTCGGCTCGGAATTACTTAACATTAATTTAGCCCCTTTTTGGTCTAATTCCCGATAAAATTGGCTGAGGCGTAACTGCTCTGAATCATCAAAATTTGGTGAGGCATAAGCATTAAAATTAGCCGTAGCACTGATGGGGCGGTAAGGTGGATCAAAATAAACAAAACTTTGCTCATTTACCCATTGTCTGCAGTCGGTAAAATCCCCACAATGAATGTGGGTTTTTTGCAAAATTTGAGCAACAGCTTTGAGGTTTTCTGGATGACAAATGGTGGGATTTTTATATCTACCCATCGGTACATTAAAATCCCCTTTGGAGTTAACCCGAAATAAACCATTAAAACAAGTACGGTTTAAAAAGATTAATTGGGCGGTTCGGTTAATCCATTCTGGCTGATATTTGAGCATAAGAAATTTAGCTCTTTGCTCATTAAATTTGCTTCTCATCTCATAATAATACTCCTTTCTCCCTGCTTCATCCAAGGAAAGATAATGTGATTCTATCTTTTGTAAAATAGAGATTAATGCAGTTACATTTTGCTGAATAGTTAGATAAGCGCATAAGAGTTCTGGGTTGATATCCGCAATAAAAAACTCATCTATGGAGTAAGCTGTTGCCAAATGGAAAAACATCGCCCCGCCCCCCACAAAAGGCTCAATATATCTTTGAATTAAACCAGTTTTTAACTCTGGGGGAAAAAACCCCTCCATCTGTTCCAATAACTGACTTTTTCCCCCTGCCCATTTTAAAAAAGGTTTAACAATCATAGTTGGTCTAGGCATATTTCTTCTTTGACTTTTTAGCCTTCAGGATTATTAGTTAAATAACCACAGACCACACTTTTACTGCTCCATTTTCCGAAACAGTAAGAATAGGCTTCTCTGCCTGGCTGAATTGGGCGCTAATAACCTCGTCGAGTTGGGGGAGGATAGCCAGCAACTCCCCATTCTTACTATCCCATACCCTCGCTGTTTTATCATCTGACGGACTTACACAAGACTAAAATTTTTCCATCATATATAGTATAATCCACGGTGGGCACTGCCCACCATAGATAAGCTTGTATGTGCGTAAGTCCTAATTGAGAGAGCAACTCCAGATAAAAGCAATAGATTCTAAATAGTTACCACCATGAACAAAATTGGCTTAGTAGTTATCGGCAGAAATGAAGGAATTCGCCTCCGTCAATGTCTCCACTCCGTCCTCGGTAAAGTTGCCACCATTGTTTATGTAGATTCCAATTCCACAGATGGTAGTGTAGAAATGGCCCGCTCCCTGGGCGTAGATCTAGTAGAACTTGACCTATCAATTCCTTTTACCGCAGCCCGCGCCAGAAATGAAGGATTTACCCGCCTCCTACAACTCAACCCCCAAATAGAATATATTCAATTTGTCGATGGCGACTGTGAAATTGTAGCCAACTGGCTAGAAAGCGCCCAACAGAAACTAGATCAAGAAGCAAAAATAGCCGTAGTCTGTGGTCGTCGTCGTGAGCGATTTCCTGAGCAATCCATCTACAACCTTTTATGTGATATAGAATGGGACACTCCCCTAGGTGAAACCAAATATTGTGGCGGCGATGCCATGATGCGGGTAGTAGCATTGCAGCAAGTTGGCGGCTTCAATCCCAGTCTCATCGCAGGCGAAGAACCAGAACTCTGTGTGCGACTACATCAACAGGGTTGGAAAGTTTTCCGCCTCGATGCAGAAATGACTCTCCATGACGCACAAATGACAAAATTTAGCCAATGGTGGAAGCGACATCTTCGTAGTGGTCATGCCTACGCTGAAGGTTCTTGGTTACATGGCAAAAGTACCGAAAAACACTGGGTAAAAGAAAGTCGCAGCATTTGGTTATGGGGTTTAATTATTCCTGTAATTGCCCTCACTCTAGCATGGCCTACACAAGGTTGGAGTTTATTACTTTTTGCAGGTTATCCACTTCTACAATATCGAGTATATAGTTACTTAAAACGAGAAGGACGCAGTTTCAAACAAGCATTTTTTTATGCCCTTTCTTGCGTCATCGGCAAATTTCCTCAAGTACAAGGTCAACTGAAATTTCACTTAAATCGTTTACTCAAAAAACCATCTAACTTAATTGAATATAAAGATATTAAACCCCTGGAAAAAGTAAGCTCAAACCATGAACGTTAAAAAAATACATCACGTCGCCATTATCTGTTCTGACTATGAAAAATCCAAAAATTTTTATGTCAATATATTAGGATTTCCCATTATCCAAGAAACCTACCGCCCCGCAAGAAACTCCTACAAACTAGACTTAAAAGTCGGGGACAATGATGCCATAGAACTTTTTTCCTTTCCCAACCCACCCCAAAGAATAAGTCAACCAGAAGCTTGTGGTTTAAGACATTTAGCCTTTGCTGTAGATGATTTAGATACAACTGTTTCCTATCTCCAAACAAACAAAATCAAAGTAGAACAAATTCGCCTAGATGAAATCACAGGTAAACGGTTTACCTTTTTTCAAGACCCAGATGGATTGCCCTTAGAAATTTATGAAACATAATTAATCACCCACCTTGATATTTTTGCCAAAAAACTAAATCCTCTGGCAGATCAACATCATTAAGCATAATCAAATTATGCACCTTTAAATTCAGCTTTTGAGCCATAGCATTTGTTTGAGCAAAAACCACAGAAGTTCCCCAATTAATACCCATAAACAATTGAGGAATGAAACAATTTAAACCAATTAGATAATAACCCCCATCCGCCGCAGGGCCCAAAACTAAATCATTAGTTTCTAGTGCAGTAAAAGCTTCAGTTAAAACAGCTGAATTTAAATCAGGACAATCAACTCCAATCATAACAACTTTCCTCATTTCAGCAGAAAAAGCCCCCGCAAAAGCACACTGCATTCTCATACCCAAATCCCCCTCAACTTGAGAGCGAAAAACAACATCATTCCCCAACCATTCCTCCATTAACTGAACATTTCCCCCAGCAAAATGAACCTCAATTAATTGAGGAATTTTTTGAGCTTTAAATAAAGTAAATTCCGTCATTTGACGCTGAAGACTTGCCGCACCCACCGCACCCAATGCAGGTATCATCCTTGTTTTAGTTTTCCCAGGCTCTGGATAGCGAGTAAAAATAATTAAACATTCATTTGGCATGATCCAGAAATTATTCTGAAAAAAACTGTAGGGGTTTAGTCACAAACCCCTGAAACAATTAATAGAACTAAACAAAAGACTTATTATTATAATAATCCCTTGTCCCTTTAGCATCCAAAGCTTCACCCAGACGATTTAAGCCATGAATATAAGCAGCAGTACGCATAGAAACAGAAAATTTCTCAGCTATTGACCAAGTTGTTTCCGTTTCCGCCACCATTTTTTCTTTCAACCTTTCATTAACTTCCTGCAAAGTCCAGTAAAGTCCACTCCGATTTTGAACCCACTCAAAATAACTAACAGTTACGCCCCCAGCATTCACTAAAATATCAGGAAAAACCATAATTTCTTTTTCCGCTAAAATCTGATCAGCAGCAGAAGTAATTGGCCCATTAGCAACCTCAAAAATATATTTAGCTTTGATCTCAGCAGCATTAGCACCAGTAATTTGATTTTCCAAAGCAGCAGGCACTAAAACATCCACATCCAAAGCCAACAATTCAGCATTGCTAATTATATCATGTTCAACAATATTACAGACACTATCCTTACAGTAAATCGCTTTAATGCCACTGCGATCGCTTTTATACTGTTGAATACTAGGAATTGCCAATCCTTTTGCCGAATAAATGCCCCCTTGAGAATCACTCACAGCCACCACTTTATAACCAGCTTGACACAATAATTGAGCCAAAGGAGCGCCCACCTTCCCAAAACCCTGAATAGCGATGGTAGTTTTTGCAGGCAAAAGTTCAAACTTAGGTAAAATAGCATTCATCACATAAAAAGCACCAGTAGCCGTAGCCGCATCTCGACCTTGACTACCGCCCATAGTCAGAGGTTTTCCCGTTACCACCCCAGGGCTAATTTGCCGCCGAATGATACTATACTGATCCATCATCCAGCCCATCACCATCTCGTTAGTATAGACATCAGGAGCGAGAATATCCACATCAGGGCCAATAAAATCAGCGATCGCCTCAATATAACCCCGACTCAACCTTTCCAACTCCTGTTTTGATAACTCTTTCGGATTCAGAGTAATACCACCTTTCGCCCCACCAAAAGGCAAATTTAACAAAGCACACTTAAAAGTCATCCAAAAAGCCAACGACTGCACCTCATCGAGAGACACACTCGGATGATATCTTACACCCCCTTTCCCCGGCCCTCTGGTATCATCATAACGAACCCGATAACCCTGAAAAATCCTTAAACTGCCATCATCCATCCTCACAGGAATAGAAACACTCAAACTTGCCTTCGGGTATTTCAGACGGGTACTAGCATCCTCTGAGATTGCCACATATTTCAAAGCTTGCTCCAGTCTCTTACTCGCATCAGCAAACAAAGACTCAGACATATTTTGCTCCCATAGTTTAAAAATTCGGTCTAAGGGCAATAGTCATTCCTCCTACTACCCCCACTCACCTTATTTTATCACCAAATTGTATAATTTGCTACATTTTTCCCAGAGATTAGGTTTTTGGGAGAATTTAGTAGAGAGTTGGGAGAAAGGATCTCTGATGCCTTGTAATAAAATAAAATGGTTAAGGATTTTTATAACTTTATGTAACTGTTTATAGTTTATGACGCAAAAAACGCAACGCCAAACAAACGCCTGCTTGTGAGTTACACAAAATCCACAGGCCCAAGTTGTAAACTAAAATCAATGAACTACTTTCACCTTCCCCTAGTCTGTAATTTTAACCTAGTTCGTCAAACACCGATTTTGTTATGCTCATTGGACTTTTAGCAGCACTTTCTGCATCCGCAGCGGGGGGAATGAGAATTGGCATACCCCTATTAGTAATTGGACTATTGCGCACTCAGCAGCTATGGTCAGATTTACCCCTTCTCGCTTACATCCAACCTCAATTATTAATCGGTGTTCTCACCAGTTGGTCTTTATTTGAGTTATTAGGTTCCAAAAGATTACTTGGTCAACGAATCATCCAATTAATTCAATTATTCTTTAGCCCTATAGTTGGGGGCATAATGGGAATTGCGGTAGTCAAGATGACCCACATCCCCATCCCCCTCTGGTTAATCGGTATTGTCGGGGGAATATTAGCCTTAGTCCTCAAATTAGTGCATGTAGGTTGGTTTTTCCGTTTGCGGGGCATTCCCATTTGGGTTGTTTTACTTGAAGACTTTCTTTGTACTTTTCTCGTGCTTTTTGCCTTCAAAGCACCCGAAAATGGTGGCTTAATTGCCATGCTACTTTTATGGCTTGCAATTCGTAGTTCTACAGAATGGAGACGTTGGTATCTAGAAAAAAAACGCCCGAATAATGAGCGTTAATTTTCACTTATAAAATACCCACAAAATGCAGCAAACCATGACCACTAATTAACTCAAACACTAAAGCAATAAACCCTAACATAGCTAAACGGCCATTCCAAACCTCTGCTGTTGTGGTTAAACCCCATTCCCAACGTTCTTGGGGATACATTTTCATATTATCCTTCGGGTGAATAACCTCAGCAAAAGTACAGGGTTTAGCTTCAAGAGCAGTTGTTACCAACTCGACTAAAGAGTTAATAAACACTGGATGAGTATTGAGAGCAGGAACACGCTGAAAATTCTCAATTCCTGCTTCCTCGGCCACTTCCCGATACTCAATGTCAATTTCTTGTAAAGTTTCGATATGTTCAGAAACAAAACTAATTGGCACCACCAGCAAATCTTTAACACCTTTTTCCCCCAACTCTTTGAGTGCATCATCCGTATAAGGTCTCAGCCATTCAACAGGCCCAACCCGACTCTGATAAGCTAAGGTATAATTATTTTCTCCCTTAACTTGCTGCATAATTAAGCGAGTACATTCTTCTATTTCCTGTTGATAAGGATCCCCAGCCTCTTCCACATAACTGACAGGAACACCATGAGCGCTAAAAAAGATCTGCACTTGTTCAGGATGAGTAAAATTTTCTAATTCCTGCTCAATCAGATCTGCCATGGCTTGTAAATAGCCAGGATTACTATACCATGAAGGAATAAGGGTATAATCAATCTGGCTGAGTTCAGGATCTTGTAACCACATTTCCTCAAGCACTCGGAAACTAGAACCGCTAGTACTAATAGAAAATTGGGGATACAGAGGTAGAATCACCAGCTTTTCAATGCCATCCCTTTTAATTTTAGCGATCGCCTCTTCCGTAAAAGGATGCCAATAACGCATTCCAATATACACTCTCGCCTCACTACCTCTAGCTGCCAACTGTTCTTGGAGCGCTTGTCCCTGGGCTTCTGTAATCCTGCGTAGTGGCGAACCGCCCCCAATTTGCCGATAATTTGCCTGCGACTTAGACGCTCTTAAACTCGAAATTAACCATGCCAGTGGCTTTTGAAGCCAGGGAAAGGGCAGGCGAATAATTTCTGGGTCAGAAAATAGATTATATAAGAAAGGACGAACATCCTCTATTTGATCTGGCCCACCTAAATTTAGTAATAAAACCCCAACAAGACCCATTGTTTTAACTACTTCCCTTGATTTCTAAGTTTCACTAATTTTAACAATATATCTTTGAGCTCAACAGGAGGTTAGCACTTGGCTACTATTCTCAGAACTTTAAGCTATCAATACCAATGGCTTTATGATACTATTTCCCGTCTCGCTGCTCTGTGTGTTGGCGGCGAAACTTGTTTTCGTAACCTACCCCTCCAAGGATTACAAATTGAGAAAAATACAGCAATTCTCGACCTCTGTTGTGGGGCTGGTCAAACTACGGGGGTTTTGCTTGCCTACTCTGACCAGGTTACAGGGTTAGATATTTCTCCCGTCGCCCTAGCCAGAGCTGCTCGCAATGCACCTCAAGCTCAGTATATCGAAGGTTTGGCGCAAAAAATGCCTTTAGCTGATCATTCTTTTGACCTCGTGCATACCAGTGCTGCCCTCCATGAAATGAATTTATTAGAACTCCAACAAATTCTTCAAGAAGTGTATCGAATTTTAAAGCCTGGAGGGGTATTCACTTTGACCGATTTTCATCAACCGAGTAACTGGTTATTTTGGCCACCTCTTGCTCTCTTTATGTGGCTATTTGAAACAGAAACCGCTTGGCAACTATTAAATACAGATTTAGTAGAGCAGTTAAAATCAGTGGGCTTTCAGGTTTCCTCTCATCAGCTTTATGCTGGTGGTAGCTTACAAGTAATTCAAGCCAGGAAGGAATAATTCATGACCAATGACGGACGAGTAGATTTTTTGCTGATTTTTGTCAAATCTAAAAAATTTTTACGCCACTCAAAAACCCCATAAATTTGGCGTTGCTGAATGGTCGAATGACGCACGCATACAGGAAGTGGGGAGTAGGTTTGAGTTAAATTAGTAGTTTTAATTCAGCAACGCCAAATCAACACCCTAGCGGCTGGCATCTCAAATGCGGAGATGCTCGCGGGAAAGCCTACGCTCTTTAGTAGGGAGTGGGGATCGGAATTTGAGTTAAAATATATTTTTTATGTTCATATTTTTGCAAAAACTGTCTCTTGAAGCTAAGGATGATGATGCTTTTTTAAAAAAAAGATAATCAACATAAAATTCTCTTGAGTGTCAAGAGAATTTGTCTTGTTTTCTTTTCAAAATAAAAATTGCTGCTAAAATTGCTGTAAGCTTGACAAAAATAATTTTCGCATTTATAATCTAAGATGGATAAGTCAAACCGAACCCGCTGGTATTCCTGTAAAAATGATGATCTGATTCGGGATAACCCTTTTTGGATCAAGAGACAAACAAGCTCAAACCACCTATACTTGAGTAACATTGAAACCAAACAAAAGTATCAAGCCCAAGTTTCATAGTTTCCCAAGAAGAACAAACCCTTTGTTCTCATAATAAAAAAGGATGAATAATTGTGATTACAACTCTTTACGACGGCACATTAGGAACTTTCCCTGCTCAACAGGGAGAGTTGACCATTGAACAGCTCCCACCTCCACCAATGGCGCCTGCTGCTGAAGAAACATTGGTAGAAGGCGGTGTCAAACTAAACACGAATTTCACAGGTAACAATACTAGGTATGTTGGCTACACAAACTACAAAATTGTTAACCTGGAACCAATAGAAGATCTAAAAGTAGAACTGGTCAATCCAGGGTTTCCAGATCTCATTCTCAATGAAGGGTTTACGGTATCCTTTAATCTTGCTATCAACTCAGAAACAAGCACCAGTTCTGATAGAGCGGGTTTTAGCGTCCTAGTGGTCAACAATAATGCTAGGAGTGGAATCGAACTAGCCTTTGGAGAAGAACTGATTTTTGCCCAAAAAAGGAACTTTGTAGCTGGTAAGAACGTGGCTTTTGACACCACCAAGGATACGAATTATGACATAGTTATTAAAGGCAGGAAGTACACATTGTTAGCCAACGATACAAAGATCCTAAATGGTAAATTGCGTAATTACAACTTTGATACCAACAAATTCGATCCTGCTCTCCCTTTCAGTCCCTATGATATAGACAATTACATGTTTTTTGGGGATAAGACAGACGTAGCAAGTGCGGAATTTACCCTGAAGTCAATCACAATTGACCAACCTGTTGCTATTAAAGGGACTCCAGAAGATGATGTACTCATTGGAACTGAAAAAGATGACATAATCAAAGGATTGCCTGGTAATGATGAACTAGATGGCCTAGGAGGAGATGATTTATTGAAGGGAGGTAAAGGCGAAGACTCCCTCGATGGTAGCAGTGGTAATGACACTCTCAGAGGACTGCGTGGCGATGATCTTCTTACAGGTGGTACTGGTGATGATCTTTTGGTAGGTCAACGAGGGCAAAATAAACTCATCGGGGGAGAAGGTGCTGATGAGTTTCGTTTCAATGCTCCTTTTCCCAAAAAATACGATGAAATTATGGACTTTGAACCTGGTGTGGATCTAATTTCCATCAGAGCGAGAAAATTTGATATCCCAGTGGCTGGTAATCCAGTTGATTACTTCACCTATAACGGCAAGGATCTTTTCTTTGATGGGAATAAATTGGCTGTTTTAGTTAACCAGCCTGCAGGATTCGATATTGCCACTGACATCAAGTTGATTTAACAAATATAGCAAGCCTAAATGAGTTGTGAGATTTTTAAGGGCTCAAACCCTGACCGTAGGAGCAATCATATTTGAATTGCTCCTAGCACAACTCAAATATGATTGCTATAATTAGTTTAGAGAGCAATAAATCTAAAATACAGAGCGGTGGGGCATCTTGTTGCACCGTGCTAAAACCTGAACCTGAATTTTGTTAGCAAAAAGTCTAGTTTTAAATTTACTTACTCAAGGAAAACCTAGTAATAGCTAAGTAGGTAGGCAAAATTAATGGCATATTTGGTTTAAGAACAAAACCAAGCAGACAATGGGCGCCCATCCCATTGTCACTAAGTAGATAAGCAAAATTATTTACACAATGAATGTAGGGGCGGGTTTAGCCTTGATTGAGTGTGATCAACGTTATCTTTAAATCAAAACCCGCCCGAACTTGCGGTAATTAATTTTGTGCGACCACTTAAGACAATAATTTTGCACAAGTACTTATTAAGTAGTAGATTAACATGGAATAAATTTAGGAAAGAAAAATATGGAAGAGATTTTTCAATATTGGTTCATTTTGAAACGAAGGTGGTTTCCCACCCTGAGCATTTTTTTAGTGACAATGAGTATCGTAGCCATTAATATCGTCCAAAAACAACCTATATATCAAGCCAAAGGAAGAATCTTATTTAAAAAGAACCATGCTGCATCTTCTGTGCTGAATGTAGAGGTCAGGAATCAGTTGGAATCCTTGACCAGCAATAGTGTGATCAATACACAAGCTGAAATTATTAAGTCGCTCCCCTTAGCCAGGAAGACCATCGATGCCCTCCATTTATCCCAAACCCCTGAAGGACTTGCCGGGTCGATCTCTGTCATCAATATTGATTCAACAGATATCATTGAAGTTGCTTACAAATCAGAAGATCCTGACGAGGCAACTAAGATTACAAATATGGTCATGGAGAATTATATAAATGATCATATTGAGTTGCAAAGGGCAGAAATCAAGGCAGCAGGGGAGTTTGTTGCAGAACAGTTGCCAAAAATTGAACAGCAGGTTGTACAAGCAGAAAAAGAATTACGGAACTTCAAAGAGCAAAATAACATTATCAATTTAAATTTAGAAACAGACTCAATCGCCAATTATCTGGCTACCCTGAATCAAGAGAAATTATTAGTTGTGGCCGATCTCTCAGCGGTATCGGCAAAAGTAAGCGATCTACAGCAACTGTTTGGGGCTACTGATTTGAATATGACTTTAAATATTGGTATTGTGAGTGGGTCTCCAGGGGTTCAAGAAGCATTTACCAGTTTGCGGGAAATTCAGGAAAAACTGGCATTGGAGCAAACTCGATTTCTTGATGATCACCCAACTATTATCGACCTCAAAAGCAAAAAAGCTGCCTTGGAAGCAATTCTACAAAAGCGAATACAGCAAGCTTCTATTGGTCAAGAGTGGGGCGCCGATCAAGTTGTTGATATGTCACCACAAAGTCTTCAAGATTCCCTTTTAAGAGATTTAGCCGCAGCAGAAACAGAACGAAGTAGCTTAGAGCAGAAGCTGATAGCCTTGAGGGAACTTGAGGCAATTTATCAGCGACGGGCTGCTCAAGTGCCTCAGCTAGAGCAACAACAGCGAGAGCTTGAAAGACAACTCCAGGTCTATCAGTCAACATACGAAATATTGTTGAAAAGACTTCAAGAACTGCGAGTCACAGAAAATCAAACTATTGGGAATGCTCAAATTATCGAGTCGGCTACAACTCCTCAAAACCCCATTGGTTCTGGTAAAACAGCAGATTTAATCAGAGGAGGAATACTGGGTATTTTGCTAGGAGGAGCCATAGCTTGGGTTCTTGAGTCAGCAGATAAATCAATGAAGTCTGTAGAAGATGTGAAGAAAATTTTGAGTTACCCACCCTTGGGTAATATTCCCAGGTTTCCTCAGATTAAAAAAACTAATGAAGGATTTATCTTTTTACCATCTTCTGCTGAAAACTTACATGAGCATATTCCTGCCATCGTGACTCAAGATGAGTCCTGTTCTTCAGTTACAGAAGCATTTCGTACGCTTCATACTAATATAAGGTTTCTGAATTTAGATAATCAACTGAAAACATGTGTTGTTTCTAGTTCTATTCCTAGGGAGGGTAAGTCCACCATAGTTGCCAATTTAGGAACGGTGATGGCGCAACAGGGTCGCCAAGTTCTCATAGTTGATGCAGATATGCGCAGACCGGTGCAACATAATATCTGGAAAATCTCCAATGAAGTTGGCTTGAGCAATGTACTAACTTCTCAGAATGAATTTCATTCAGCCGTGGTAGAGGTGAGTCAAAATCTAGCAGTTTTGCCTGCGGGGGTTATTCCTCCCAATCCATTAGTTTTACTCGATTCTAGTCAAATGGCTATTTTGATGAATATGTGGACACAACACTATGACTTTGTGATTTTTGACTCTCCTCCCTTAAACATTACAGCAGATGCGACAATATTGTCTAAAATGGTTAATGGGTTGCTGTTCGTAGTTAAAATTGATACAGTCGACTCTTATCAGCTAAATCGAGCCAAAGAGATTATGGAGCAATCAGAGCTGAATATTCTGGGGTTAGTGATCAATTCAATTCCAGTTTCTGATTCTGGATATGAATACTATGAATATTATCAAACGAAACAAAAAGCAGGGGTTAGGAACTGAGGGGGAATTTATGCCTAGATCTACCCAAAAATAATCAAGTACCTGTTAAGTTACAATTTTTTTTTCAAAAAAAATTTTTTGAATTATGAAAAAAGAAAAAAATCAAAACAGATGTAATGAAAATAAGAAGTTGACAATAATTACCCAGTTTTACCCACCAGATTATGCGGCAACTGGACAGTTGATTGCAGAACTTGCAAGTGAATTAAGTAAATTGGGAGTGCAAGTTGACATTTTCACAGGGCAACCTGGATATGTCTTTGACCAGGAGAAAAAGCATTCTCCACCCAAGTATGAAATGGTAGGACAAGTATGGGTACAGCGAACCCGTACTTCGAGACTGTGGCCAGGTCGGATTCGTGGGAGGGCTTTCAATGGTTTGTTTTTCACATTGCGGGCAGGGATTCATTTATTAAAACCAAAGAATCGCCCAGATGTTTTACTCCTAACAACAGAACCTCCCTATCTTCCTATCCTGGGCTATATCGTCAATTTTTTTTTGCATATAAAGTATATTTCTCTTATATATGATATTTATCCTGATGTTGCTGTGGAACTAAAGGTGGTTTCACAGGATAATTGGGTAGTGGTGTTGTGGAAATGGTTAAACTCCCAAGTGTGGAAAAGGGCAGAGAGAATTATTGTCCTCAGTGCCACCATGAAAGAGCGTGTTGCTGCTCAATATACTGGAATCACAGCCAAGCTAAGTGTAATCCACAGTTGGGCGAATCCTGCTGAAATTAAACCTATGAATAAAGAAGAGAATTGGTTTGCCAAGGAGTTCAACTTAGTGGATAAATTTACAGTGCTTTACTCTGGTAATTTGGGTCGTTGTCACGATCTGGAAACTATTTTAAGGGTTGTGGCAAAACTTAAAGATGAATCGATTAATTTTGTATTTATCGGTCATGGGGTAAAACTACAATTTTGTCAAGCACAGGTTAAAGAGTTGGGAATAACAAACTGTCAATTTTTACCCTACCAAGATAAATCGGTGCTACCTTATTCTCTCACAGCCTGTGACCTATCATTGGTAAGCGTTGAGCGAGGGACAGAAGGCTTGGTTGCACCTAGCAAGCTGTATGGCATTTTGGCGGCAGGCAAACCTGTAGCAGTTGTTTGTTCTCCTGGCTGTTACTTACGGGAAATGTTGGCTGAAGCAGGCTGTGGTGAAGGGTTTGACAATGGAGATGACGAAGGTTTAGCTAATTTTATTCGCCGTTTAGCAGCGGACTCAGAGCTAGTCAAGAGTTTAGGTAATGCAGGACGGCAATATCTCATGGAAAACTTTACTCCTGAAATCATTGCCAAACAATATTTAGCGGTTTTGCAGTGATTTTCAGGAATTGGAACAGTGAGTAAGGAGAAAAAAATAAATTTCTGTTAAGAATCCCTGCGGTTTTAACCCAGGGAGAGGTCAACCAAGAAATCTAGCCTTCATTTAGAATGGCTTTTACCCCAGCTTAACCCGAATTAAAGTTAAACATAAAAAAGAGGTGTAAAATGGCTACTACTTATTTCCAAGAAATCATTGACAAAATTGAAACTTTATCCTTAGAAGACCAAGATTATTTATTTGATTTAATTAAGAAAAGAAGGATTGAAAAAAGACGGTTAGAAATTGCTAATAATGCGGAAGCTATTGTTAAAGATTTCCAATCTGGTAAACTAAAAAAAGGTACTGCTGAGGAAATCAAGGTCTATTTATTAGAGAATGAGGAAGAATGAATTTAGTTGCCGAAAAAAGGTTTAAAAAAGCTTTTAAACGTTTAATTAAAAAAAATCCTCATCTACAGGATAAGATATTAAAGGTATTAGATTTATTAGAAACAGAGCCTTTTTCTCCTTCTTTAAAATCTCATAAGTTAACGGGTAATTTGGCTAATTGTTGGTCTTGCTCAGTAAGTTATGACTGCCGTATTATTTTTACTTTTAGCAAGGATATTGATTCTGATGATCTGGTAATTATCTTAGTTGATCTTGGTAGCCATGATGAAGTTTATTGACTGGACTTTGGACAAAAGGAAAAAGCGCGTATTTGCTACTTATTTTTAGCTTACTATTTGTCCTTTCTCTTATCCCAAACTCAGGTTAACCATGGATTGAAGATTTGAGGATTTTATAATAATTGGCAGGAATTTACAAATAATCTTTCTGTTAGAAGTTCATCAAATCATCTTTTGAGGTACCCAATATCGGATACAATTCAGGTAGTGGATTCAAATTAGTGAAACTTGGGAAAATATTATGGTTAAGAAGGTTGCATATTTTGTCTCCCATCCCATCCAGTATCAAGCACCTTTATTACGTTTAATTGCTGCTGAAACTGATATAGATTTAGAAGTATTCTTCTTGAGCGATTTTTCGGTGCGAGAATATCTGGATCCAGGTTTCGGTAAATCGATTAAATGGGATATTCCGCTGACAGAAGGTTATAAATACCATTTTTTAGATACTTGGGGAAGTAAAGAAAGAGAAAACTGGTTAAAACAACCAGTAGCTAAAAATCTTAGGAAAATATTGCAAGAAGGGCATTTTGATGCGGTTTGGGTACATGGATGGGCCTGGATTTGTTGTTTACAGGCTATTTGGGCAGCTAATCAATTGGGTATCCCAGTTGTATTGCGGGGAGATTCAAATGGGCTGACTGAACCAGCGGGAGGGATGAAAAAGTTAGTCAAGACGGTATTGATGAAGTGGTTATTTGAGCGGATTGCTGGGTTTCTCTATGTAGGAACCCTTAACCGCAAGTTTTATCAGGATTATGGGGTGAGGGGTAAAAACTGCACTTACATTTTTCCTCAAATTTCCTTGAATTTATTTTTTTTCTAAGCTATAATAGATACGTGAGCAAAGCAATCAAGGAAATGAGTAAAAAAGTACCGATATCAGAAGCATCTAAAATATTGGGTGTGGCTCAAGCTACATTAAGACGATGGGAAGATGAGGGAAAGATTACCCCTACCCGCACCGCCAATGGTCATTTTAGAGCGGAAGAGGTTCTTTTTCCCATGCCTTATGCAGTGGATAATGAGTATTTTCAGGAGAAGGCAAAACAGGCCCATGAAAACAGAGAAGCATTCAGGCAGTCTCTGGGTTTAGAGCAAGGCAGACCAATTATTTTATTTGCTGCTAAACTAATTGACAAAAAGCGCCCCCATGATTTATTATCAGCCTTATTGTAGTTATCACAAATAAAAAAATGTTACTTACTAACCTTAGTACGCAAAATCTCTTTTTTTCCATCTGCATTCCTCAGTATAATCGAACTTCTTTCTTAATAGAAGCCTGTAAAGTATTAGCAAGCCAAACTTTTAAAGATTTTGAAGTTTGCATTTCTGATGATTGTTCTACAGATGGAAAAGAACAAGACTTGATAAATTATTTACAAAGTTCTGGTTTATCCTTTATTTATAAAAAGCAAGAAACCAATCTACGTTATGATAGTAATATGAAAGAAAGTATTGCTTTGGCTAAAGGTAAATATTGCTTTTTACATGGAAATGATGATTGTTTAGCATCAAATACAACCCTTGAAGATTTATATCAAGAAATTCAAAAGTATGAATCAATAGGAGCAATAATTACTAATTTTGAAGACTGGGAAACAGGCGAAAAAAATTGGCGAATTCGTCAATCTAACTTAGTAGGTTCGGGAGTAGAAATAGCAGTAACACACTTTCGTAATTTAGCATTTGTCACAGGGATTTTAGTTGATAGAGAATTAGCCCAAAAACATACTACTAATAAATGGGATGGTTCAGAAATGTACCAAATGTATATCATATCAAGAATCATCGCTAGTGGTCATTCTTTGTTAGAATTAGATATGTCAGCAGCCAGAAAAGATATCCAAATTACAGGAGAAAGTGTTGATAGTTATATTAAACCAAAACTTGATCCTTGTCCAATTATTGAAAGAAAATTACCAATGGTACAAATAGGAAGATTAATAGCAGATGCAATTGATCCCTATTTAGATAATTCTAACCGTAGTCGTTTATTAGAAAAAATATTTCTTCAACTTTATTTATTTACCTATCCTTTTTGGATTATTGAATATAGGAAAGTACAATCTTGGAAATATTCTTTAGGTCTTTGTTTAGGTTTTCAACCGAAAAATACCTTTTTAGGTTTAGATATAGGATGGTTAAGAACTATCAGATTATATTTAGTTTATGTTATAATTTGCCTAGTAGGTTTAATTACTCCTATTAACCTATTTAAGCAAATAAAACCCATTTTATTTGCTATTTCTAAAACATTATTTTCTAGTCAAAAAAACAACTTAAACCTTAAAGAATCTGTTTAGAACAAAATTAAAAGCTCTTATGAATAATCAAAAAATAATGTTAAATTTAGGATGTGGTCAAACTCGTCCTTCAGGATGGATTAATACCGATTCTTCTCTCAATAGTTTGTCCCAAAAATTACCTCTGATAAGTCTTTTAGTAAAAAAATATCATAAATCCACAGTATATGATTCTAACAATGCCCATTATATGGATTTAAGAAAACCCTGGCATTTTTTATCTAATAGCGTTGATGTTGTTTATGCGTCTCATGTTTTTGAACATCTTAGCAGTAAAACAGCTAAATTATTTATGAGTGAAGCTTATCGTGTCTTAAAAAAAGATGGTGTAATTAGGATAGTAGTGCCAGATTTATACAAATTAGCTAAACAATATATTGTAAGCTATGATCAAGGACAAGAAAAAGCAAGCAATGATTTTTTATTTATTGCCAATCTTCATCGAGAAAGTACATATCCAGAAAATCGTAATTTTTTAGCAAAATTGATTAATTCGTTACAAGGATATCCCCATCAACATAAATATATGTATGATTCTTTATCGTTGAAAAAAATCTTAACTGAAAATGGTTTTAGTCAAGTTCAAGAAAGTAGTTATAATCAAAGTTATTATATTAGTGAAATTAATCAAGTAGAATCTAATAAAGAAGGGATACCTTCTATTTATATTGAGGGTAAAAAATAATTTAATGATGAAAATAATTATTGTAGGTGGAACTGGAGGAACAAATGTAGCAGATGCTTTTATGAAAGCATCTCAAAAATTTAATATAGAGTCATATTTTTTAAGTTTTTTATCCGCTTACGAAGCCCCGAAATTAATCAAACAATTTAACTGGCATATTCGAGGTAAATACCCAACTAAACTAAATACTTTTAGTCAAGAAATATTAGAGGAATGTTTAAACAATAAACCAAATTTGCTGTTAACAACAGGTATTACTCCTATCAACAGCCAAGCATTACAACAAATAGGAAAACTAGGTATTAAACGTCTTAATTTTCTCACAGATGATCCCTGGAATAAAGCTCATTATCCTCCCTGGTTTTTTCAATGTTTACCCCATTATGATGTAATTTTTACTCCTAGACGTGCCAATATTGATGATTTAAAAAATATTGGTTGTCGAGATGTAAAATATTTACCATTTGGCTATGATCCTGATTTATTTTATCCAGAAATACCTACAGATAAAGAAAAAGAAAATTATATTGCTGATGTTATGTTTGCAGGAGGAGCAGATAGCGATCGCATTCCCTATATTGATGCTTTAATTAAAGCAGGAATGAAGGTAAATTTATATGGAACATATTGGGAGCGTTTTCCTGAAACTAAAGCTTATACCCGTGGCCAAGCTGATGTTAAAACCTTGCGTTTAGCCATTAAAAGCACTAAAATAGCTTTATGTTTAGTAAGACAAGCTAATCGAGACGGTCATGTTATGCGGAGTTTTGAAGTGCCTGCTGTGGGGGCTTGTATGTTAACCGAAGATACTCCTGAACATCGAGAAATTTTTGGCGAAGAAGGGGAAAATGTAATTTACTTTAAAACTATTCCTGAAATGTTAGCAAAAGCTCGCTGGTTATTAGACAATGAATCAGAAAGATTAAGATTGGCTAATAACGCTTATAAATTAATTACTAAAGGGGGAAATACTTACGGCGATCGCCTGCAATATATTTTAAAAACTTTATCAGGGGAAAAATAATATTTATTTGCTAAAGTTAGGTATAAGAAAAAATGAACTCTTTACTGGTTAAAATCATAGGCTTTCCTGCTACATTAATTCACGGTGGTCTATCAGTCTTAGATCGTTATATTTGGTTTAAACAGAGACTTCCGAAGACTGAAAATCAAGAGAAACTGATAGATATTGGTTGCGGAACGGGAGCTTTTACTATTTACGGGTCACTTATGGGATATAACGCCTTGGGACTAAGCTGGGACGAAAGAACCCAAACTGTAGCCGCAGAAAGAGCCTTGAGCTGTAAAGCTAAAACAGCTAGTTTTGAAATTCAAGATGTTCGTAGATTAATTGATTGAAAGTAAAGTTTTTCCCAGATTGGCGTTAGCGGTAAATTCTTTGCTCGACTATAATTTAGCTGACGTGTTATCAGTTTTGCAAAAACATCTAAATACAGAAAAACATTTAGCATTTTTGAAAACCTTTACCTTTTAACTAAAAATCAAATTGGTTACAAAAAAAGTTATTATCATAAAAGGAAGTTATTATAAGGTAATTGAATTATGTCGGATACCATTATCACCGTTGAAAATCTGAGCAAAAAATATGTTATCGCCCACGAAAAACCTAAACGCTATACATCCTTACGGGATGTCATCGCCAACAGTGCCAAGTCTCTAGGGCAAAAACTGCTCAAGGATCAAAAAACCTCCGACACTCCAGAAACAGAGGAATTTTGGGCTTTAAAAGACGTATCCTTTGAAATTAAAAGAGGGGATCGAGTCGGTATCATTGGGCGAAATGGGGCTGGAAAATCCACTCTCTTAAAAATCCTCAGTCGTATCACCGAACCTACTACGGGCAAAATATCTATTAAGGGGCGAGTAGCTAGTTTATTGGAAGTAGGTACTGGTTTTCATCCTGAGTTGACGGGGAGGGAAAACATCTTTCTCAATGGGGCAATTTTGGGCATGAGTCGGGAGGAAATTAAGAAAAAGTTTGATGAAATTGTCGCCTTTGCCGAAGTGGAAAAGTTTTTGGATACTCCCGTTAAGCGTTATTCTTCAGGAATGTATGTGCGATTAGCGTTTGCGGTGGCGGCGCATTTAGAGCCTGAGATTTTGATCGTGGATGAGGTGTTAGCGGTGGGGGATGCCCAGTTTCAGAAGAAATGTTTAGGGAAGATGGAGGATGTGTCAAAAGAGGGGAGAACCGTTTTATTTGTTAGTCATCAAATGGCGGCAGTCGAAAAGTTATGTCAGAAAGGAATTTTATTGACAAAAGGGAAGGTTAACTATATAGGTTCTCAAACAGAAACTATTACTAAATATCTAACCTCTGTGAATAATAGTATGATTTCGTTAGTAGATCGTCAAGATCGAATTGGTAGCGGTGAAATTAAAGTGATTGGTATTGAAATAAAAGATGATGATGGAAATATCTTAGATTTAGTTCAGTCGGGACAATCCATTAATATTTATCTACACTATGACACCAAAACTCAAGTCCTATTGTCGGATGTTATTGCTGGTATCAGCGTTAAAACTCAATTAGAAGTCCCTGTTTTTTTACAACATAATAGAATGACTCAAGATAACTTTGGAATTATCCCTCATCAGGGTTCTTTTGTTTGTAGGGTTAACAAGTTGCCTTTAGCCCCTTCTAATTATTTGATAAGCTATTCTTTAATGAAAAATGGTAGTTACTTAGATGCCTTGAATAATGTATTAGAGTTATCCGTAACGGCGGGTGATTTTTATAAATCAGGGGAAGTTCCTCCTATTTCTCACGGGGTTTGCTTAGTCGATGCTCAATGGCGTTTACAATCACAAGAATATTTAACTGTGAATATTTAATTTTTAGATAACAATTATATTTTATGAAAAAGACAACTTCAAAAATACTAAATAAAATTTTCCCCAAGAAAGGTTTTGCTACCCCATCAGAAGTAGAAAAAGCAGAACAGACCTTTTACATTAACTATCTATGTGAAGGGATGACAGTTTTTGATGTAGGAGCTAATATTGGCGAATTATCTTTATTATTTTCTCGTTTTGTCGGTAAGACAGGACAAGTTCATGCCTTTGAGGCTAGTCAATCAACTTTTGAGAAATTAACGACAATTTGTACATTAGCTAACAGATCTCAAATTATTCTGAATAATAAAGCAGTATCTGATCAAGAAGGCATTTTAAAACTTCATGTTTACGATGATGACCATTCTGGCTGGAATTCTCTTGCGAATCGTCCTTTAGAAAAATATGGAATTAAAGTAACACCAATGTATATAGAAGAAGTTAAAGCAACAACCATTGACGATTACTGCACACAAAATAACATACTATATATAGATTTGTTAAAAATTGATGTAGAGGGTGCAGAATACCAAGTTTTACGAGGAGCGAATAATATGCTTAAAAATCATCAGGTCAAATGTTGTGTGTTTGAATTTGGTCAAACAACGTTTGATATGGGTAATAACCCCAATGATATTGAGAACTATCTTAAACAATTGGGTTATTCAGTTCGTAATATCGTCAAAGATAATCCTGTTTTTCCTGGTCGATCTAGTACAGAAAATGCTCGTTTTTCAGTTCATGTAGCAACATTGAGGTAAAAAAATGAATGAAATAATATGGATGTTAAGATACTTTCGTCAATATCTATCTCCTAAAAGACAATTATCTTTATGGCGTAATAATATTAAGGCATGGCAACGTTTTTGGGAAAGTTATGGTAGTTATAAAAGCATGGCATTGGATGATGAGCAACCATTGTTAAAAAACCTTTATCCTTGTCTGGGAGACGATACAGCAGAAACAGTGATTGAACCAACTTATTTTTATCAAGATTGTTGGGCGTTTGAAAAAATAGTCAATAATCGTCCTCAAAATCATGTTGATATAGGATCACATCATAAATTTGTGGCGCTACTTTCTAAAGTAGTACCTGTGACAATGGTTGATATTAGACCTCTTTCACTTCCGCTAGAAACCCTAAATTTTAAAAAAGGTTCTATCTTAGAGTTACCTTTTGAAGATAACAGTGTAGAATCAATATCTAGTTTATGTGTTGTAGAACATATTGGGTTGGGACGTTATGGAGATCCCCTTGATCCTTATGGTTCAGAAAAAGCAATTAATGAACTTAAAAGAGTATTAAAACCGGGGGGACATTTATATTTTTCAGTTCCTGTTTTAGGAAATAAAAATATTACGTTTTTTAATGCTCATCGTTCATTTTCAGAAACATATATAAAAACAATTTTTGCGGAATGCAATATTCTTGAAAAAAAATATATTTATGGAAGAACTTACACAAATCAAGAACAAAATGATAAATTTGGAATTGGTCTATATCAAATACAGAAATTATAATTAGTTTAGGAGATAAAAAATGGGACTTGTTAGAATGGGTGTACCCGAAGAATTAGTGACTTTATTGCAAAAAAAATACAACATAAGACAGTTTATAGAAACAGGTACTTTTTATGGCGGAACAGCTGTTTGGGCGTCAGAGTTTTTTGAAACGGTTTTTACAATAGAATTCTCTTCTGAGTTATATGAAAAAATTAGTACAAAATATCAAGATATTAAAAATATACAATTTCTTTTTGGTGATTCGAGAGTACAGTTAAATAGATTAATTAATAAGCTAGACAAACGGGCTATTTTTTGGTTGGATGCACACTGGTCTGGTGGAGAAACCTATGGAGAAGAAGATCAGTGTCCTTTAATTGAAGAGATTAATATAATTAATTGTTCTTCTATTGATCACTTCATTTTAATCGATGATGCCAGATTATTTACTTCTCCTCCTCAACCTCCACATCATCTGGAAAACTGGCCTAGCATCAGTCAAGTAATTGATACTTTAAGATCAAAATTTTCAGATAAGTACATTGTTATAATAGAAGATGTTATTATTGCAGTTCCTAGTGAAGCAAAATTAACCCTAGCAAAGTACTGTCAGCAGGTCAATGCAAAGGCGTGGGAAGACTATGGAAAAAATCTACGGGAATCTAAACTAGAAAAAGGTATAAAATTAATACTTTCGGAATTAAAATCCCTAATAAGTAGGTAGGCAAAATTAATGGCATATTGGTTTGAAAAAAAGCTAACAAGACAAGGGCGATCGCCCTTGCCCCAAAGACAATAATTTTGCACAAGTACTTAAAATCTCCTTTTGTGAAAATAAAAAATAAATTTTCAAGATTAAGTTAATTAATTATTATTTGACAATTACAAAATGCTCATATTTCACGAGTCTGGCAGGTTAGGAAATCAACTATTTCAGTATTCGGCTCTCAAGTCTTTGTGTAAAGAGAATGAAAGTTTAATTCTTCTAGGATTTTCTCAACTACAATCAGTTTTTGACGGATTAGAAGCAAAAATTATTAATCATAATAGTTCTCGATTAGAAAGGGGTTTTTACTATCGCCTATATAGAAGGTTAGATTTTTTATCTCAAAAAAAGATTATTACAACTATTCAAGAGTGTACTAATTCTCGTCGGATTATATTTAATGAAGGATTGTTAAAACAATTAACTTTTGTTAAAGAATCTTATTTTCAAAATCAAAAGTTTTTTGATCCAGATGTTATTAAGTCTTTCAAATTAAAGCCAACTCTGTTTCAGTATGCACAAGAATTATTAGCATCGATCTCACAAGAAAAAGTCCTTATTTTTGTGAATGTTCGTCGGGGAGATTACTTAACATGGCCTGATAAAGATAATCCAGCTGTTTTACCTGCTTCCTATTATCAAGAATGTATTAAAATTGTTAATTCAAAAATTTTTAATCCTTTTTTTATTTTTTTGTCAGATGACCCTTTTTATGTTAAGGATTTATTCGGATACCTAGAAAATTACTACATTTCGTTAGGTTCTAGTTTTGAAGATTTTGCGATAATGACGCAGTGTCAAGGTGGTATTTTATCAGCTAGTACATTTGCTTGGTGGGGAGCTTATTTTGCTAAATTGACTTATCCGAAAGCATTTTTTTTTGCCCCAAAATATTGGGCAGGTCATAGAATTAAATCATGGTATCCTCCAATGATAGAGTCTGATTTTTTGACTTATATCGATCTTCTATAATGAACTTATTTGCATTTTAAAAAATTCGCAAAAATTACTTGAGATTGCTTCGGATCTCGCAATTATAGCAATCGCCAGGGCGATTAGGACATATAATAGGGAAAACCCCTTAAACCTTTCTTCTCTATGGCTAAACCCTACAGTTATGATCTCCGTAAAAAAGTGATTGATGCGATCGAGCTTGATGGACTAAAAAAGAGTGAGGCAAGCGAACTATTTAATCTTAGTCGTAATACCATAGATTTATGGTTAAAGCGGCTAAAAGAAACAGGAGATTTCTCTGCCAAACCCAATAAACCACCTGGAAATAACCACAAAATACTCGATTGGTCAAAATTTCAAGAGTTCGCTCACATCAATGGGGACAAAACTCCTCAAGAAATGGCGCAACTGTGGCCTGAAGAAATTAGTGATCGCACTATATCAAGAGCCTTTAAAAAAACAGGAAAAATATCTAGGAAAAAGAAGTATAGCAAAGATGGGAATAGTTAGGACATTATCAAAATCTAAAACTTAATAATAGTAAGGGTTTTCCTTCTGCCTTCTGCCCTCTGCCTTCTGCCTTCTGCTATAAAAGAGGTTTATTTAAAGCTGCCAATGGTAAAAAATACAACGCTGATTTAAATGGTGCGTTGAATATTATTAGAAAAGTAGTCGGGGACTCCGCTTTTAGTGGAAACCTGATAGAGCGGCTTGTAGTTAGCCCTGTAAGGTTTACCCCTTACAAAGCTTGAGTGGATATTTGTCCACAAAATTAGTAACTATTTACAAGATGATCTTTTAAAGGAATCTGTTACCTATCAAAGAATCCTTAATGATGGGGGAAAACAAGAAGCGATCGCACTTATTTCCCGCCTACTTAAAAAACGCTTTGGTGAGTTTTCAGAAACGATCGAACCTCCTTTGAAAGCTCTATCTATTGAACAATTAGAATTATTAGGGGAAAGTCTCTTAGATTTCCAAGGCTTTGAGGAGGCGATCGCATGGTTAAATAACATTAAATAAAAGGGGAAGTGCGATGGATTGTAAAGAATCAAACAGGAAAGTTCGCTCGAACCCAAAAAAAAAACTAAAAATATGAGCGAAACATTTACTAGAATTTAAAAATTGGTAAAAGCCAAAGAAATAAAAATATCCGCTCATGGTTATGATGAATTGGCAAATGATAACATTTTCATTAGAGATATTCTCCTGAGTATAGAACAGGCACAGATTATAGAAGATTATCCCGACTACGGAAAAGGAGCTTGTGTCTTGCTATTACAAAAAGATAATCATAATCAACCAATTCATACAGTATGGGGTATTCCAAAAAATGCTGATTCTCCAGCCGTTTTAATCACTGCTTATCGTCCAACTTTACATCCTTGGGAAGAAGATTACAAAACTCGAAAATAAAAACTATGAATAATAGGAAAACCCAAACCAAAATTATCCGTCAAGGTGAATATATCGCTGAAATTGATGTCACCCTTACCTATACTAACGAAGATTGGTCGCCCTATTTATCCCTTGAAGAGGCTGAAAAACTCGATAATCTACGCTTTGCCCTGCAAAATAATGATCTCAAAACTGCGACTCAACTAGCTCATATTTATCGATTAACCCCTGTCATCCTAACCGTATAAGGCGATCGCACCTATGGAAAGAAACTAAAGGGGAAGGGAGATCGCACCAGAAGAAATTATAATGATAGGGTGAAAAATATCAGTTGATTTTATGCTTAATACTCCCGTTGCCTTAATTATCTTCAAAAGACCAAAACAAACTCAACAAATTTTTAACGCCATCCGTCAAGCCCAACCAAAACAACTATTTGTAATTGCTGATGGTGCGAGAAACCCCGAAGAAGCAGAAAAATGTCAACAGACACGAGATATTATTAAACAAGTCGATTGGGATTGTCAAGTTTATACCAACTATGCAGATCAAAATTTGGGGTGTGGTGTCAGAGTTTCTAGTGGCATAACGTGGGTATTTGAGCTGGTAGAGGAAGCAATTATTTTAGAAGATGACTGTTTACCCCATCCCTCCTTTTTTCCCTACTGTGAAACCCTCCTCAACTATTATCGAGACGATGAACGAATAATGGTAATTACTGGAAATAATTTTCAAGGAGGCAAGAAAAGAACCCCCTATAGCTATTATTTTTCTAAGTATCCTCATTGTTGGGGATGGGCATCTTGGCGACGGGCTTGGCAACATTGGGATTATAAAATGAGTAAATGGAACGAATTTAGAGATTTTGATTTACTGAAATTTGTTCATGAAGATCCCTACGAACAAAAATACTGGTTGAGAATTTTTGAGCGTATGTGCGTGGAAAATCCTAATGATATATGGGATTATATGTGGACTTTTGCCTGTTGGTCACAAAATGGCTTAACGGTATTGCCTAATGTTAATCTAGTATCTAATATTGGTTTTGGGGAAGATGGTACTCACACTTTCGGGGATAGCCCGTTAGCTAATATGCCCACAGAAGATATTGGAGAGATTATTCATCCTCCCTTTGTGGTGCAACACAAGGAAGCTGATACGTTCTACTTTGACCATATTTTGGGGGGGTTAGCCATGAAAGAGGCGGATACTTTGAAAGCAAAATTACGTTCTCTTTTGGGTAGAGTGAAAGGTAAGCTCAAAAGGTTAATCAAAAAGTAATAATTGCGATCTCTAAAAGTTACGAGGTGGGATCTGATTTATCTTTAAAATAGATCTCTTGCGAAATTACGAAAAACTGTCATCCTGAGCGCCAGCGAAGGATCTATGAAACAGAGCGAAATTGGCACGGCTTACTAATTTTAAGAAACCAGCGTCTGGAATTAGGCTCACCAATTCCCTATGGAAACTTGCTTAATACTCAAGTAGAAAGATTTTACTTAGAAGACTTATTAGAGCAAGAAAATTTAAGCCCCAATTTAGCGTTACTAAGATTAATCGTGACACCTGAAGCCCAAGCGGCATCAGAAGCGAGACAAATTTTAAACACTGCGGCAACGGAAACGGAATTTAGACTAAAATTAGACTTAGTAGAAGCGATACTGGTGAACAAATTTACTCAATTAACCATAGAGGAGATTCAAAAAATGCTTAATCTGAGAGAGGCTGATGTTACTCAAACCCGCTTTTATCAAGAGGTTTTACAAATTGGCGAGAAAAAAGGCGAGAAAAAAGGAGAAGCTAATCTCGCTATTCGCCAGTTACAACGCCGTTGTGGTAATTTAACCCCCATACAAGCGGAAAAAGTGCGATCGTCAAATTAAAAACCTACATCGAACATCACTACTTCGTTATCGCACCCTAAGAAATACAATAATGAGGTGAAAAATATTAGTTAATTTTATGCTTAATACTCCAGTAGCTTTTATTATATTTAATCGTCCCGACTTAACCCAAATCATATTTAATGCCATTCGCCAAGAGCAACCTAAACAACTATTTGTGATTGCTGATGGACCTAGATTTCCTGAAGAGCTTGACAAATGCCAAAAAGCAAGGGATGTTATTAAACAAGTTGATTGGGATTGTGAGGTTTTCACTAATTATGCTGATACTAATTTAGGTTGTCGTCAGCGGGTCAGCAGTGGCTTGGATTGGGTCTTTGAGCAAGTAGAAGAAGCCATTATCCTGGAGGATGACTGTTTGCCCCATCCCGACTTTTTTAGGTTTTGTCAAGAATTATTAGAAAAATATAGAAACGATACCCGAATTATGCAAATAGGGGGAAATAATTCCTTGTGTGCTACCTTAAGCCCAAACCATTCATTCTCTTATTATTTTTCTGGATTACCTCATATATGGGGTTGGGCTACATGGAAACGTTCATGGAACTTGTACGATACTAATATGTCATTGTGGACACATGTAAGAGACTATTACCCAGCAGCATTTGAAATTTTTGGAGATAGAAATGAAATAGAGAAAAGAAAAGAATTATTAAACCAAGTGTTTAACGGCTCAATAGATACCTGGGCTTATATATGGCTGTTGACTTTCATATCTCAACATGGATTAAGCATTCTACCTCAAGTAAACTTAATTTCTAATATTGGTTTTAGGGATGATGCTACCCATACGACGCAAAAAAATTCATTTAGAGCCAATCTGCCAATTGAATCAATTGACTTTCCACTTAAGCATCCTAATTTCATCATCCGTGATAGTCTAGCTGATGACAAATACCTAGAGCCATCTCGGGAAAAAAATGTTAGCTTGATCCGTAGGATAAAGCAAGTAGTCAAAAAAATCATTAATTGGGGCTAAAATCATGTACACAATTATTAAGCAGAAACTAAAATCAACATTAACAGAAAAACAATTAAGCAAAATACGTAAAATCAATTCCCTAAAAAGTCTTGGAAGTCTTGCCTACCAAGAACTAAGAACAAAAAAACTAGGGCAGTTTTTTCCTCAGAAGCCTACAACTATTAATATGCTAGTCAATGATGTTTGTAATTCTCGTTGTCAAATGTGCTTGATTTGGCAACAAAAAAAAGATAAAGAACTTACACCAGATGAATTAGCGGAAATACTATCTGATGGCTTATTTAGTGAAATTAAATACATAGGAGTTAGTGGTGGAGAGCCGACATTAAGGACAGATTTAGCGGAAATTTACCGTGTGATATGCAAAAAAAAGCCTAAAATTACCGGCACTGGAATTATTACTAACGGGATTATCCATGACACCGTAAAACAGCGAATTTTAGATGCGGCGGAAATCTGTCGCAGTTATGGAGTCGAGTTTAATGTTATGGTTTCTTTGGACGGAATAGGAGAAGTTCATGACACTGTTAGAGGGCGAAAAAATAACTTCGATTCAGCTATTGCATTACTAAAGTTTTTTCATGAAGAAACTGATATTCCTACATCTTTTGGCTGTACTATTACTTCATCCAATGCTCTTTATGTTGATGAACTTTTAGACTATGCCAAATTATCGGGTTTATATGGTAGGTTTCGTGTAGCAGAATATATAGAACGTCTTTATAACTCTGGACAAACAGAATTTATTAGATCATTTGATGAAAAAACACTCTATCACTTAGGTTTGTTCTTTTTTCGGGTTGAACATGATTTTGAACAAAATTCAACCTTTCAAAAAACCTATAGAAACATTCGCGGAATGTTAGTAGAAAATAAACCCAGATTAATAGGTTGTCCTTATCAATCAACAGCAGTAGTTTTAACTTCTAAAGGGGAACTTTTGTATTGTTCACCTAAATCTCCATCCATAGGTAGTACACTAGAATTTTCTGCCGAACAACTCTATTTTTCCAACCTTGATAAAAGAAAAGAAATTATTGATAAAGACTGTTCTAATTGTACTCATGATTATCATGAACCTGTGACACTAAAAGAAAGACTATTGTATTATATAAAAAGGAGAAGAAGACATAAATATAACTGTTCCAATTTGCTCAATCTAGCTACTAAATTAACCAAGTTAGAGCGGGGATTAATTAATTTAGATCATCTTTCATCTAAAAATGTATTGATCGTGGGTTGGTATGGTACAGAAACAGTAGGTGATAAAGCAATTTTATGGTCTGTAATTAATGATCTTCGTCGGAGAAATAATCCACCAGAAAAAATTTATCTTGCTAGTCTTTATCCTTTTGTTTCTAATTGGACGGTTAAAGAAATGTCTTTAGAAGAGATTTCTGTTATAGAAACCTATTCTCAAGAGTTTGAAAAAGTATGTAAACAAATTGATGAGGTAGTGGTAGGAGGTGGTCCTTTAATGGATATAGAACCATTAAATCATATTCTTTATAGCTTTATTATTGCTAATAAATCAGGTGCAATTACAAGGATTGAAGGTTGTGGAATCGGCCCACTTGAATTGTCACTTTATACAAAAGTAGTTTCGGAAATTATCAGATTAGCTGATCATATCACTCTTCGAGATCAGGCTTCTGCTCAAAGAAGTACCCGTGATTTTTCAGGAAAGAAATTAGTTACAGTAATTCCAGACCCTGCGACAAACTATGTCCAATTTATTAAATCATCTGGTGATTTAGATACTAATATTCCTCCTCTAGGAACAGCAAAAAATATTTCTTGTTTTCTTCGTGAGTGGGGGGAAGATTATATAGGGAATCTCAGTAGAGAAGAATATATACTAACTAAGTATAGATTTGAGGAGCAAATAGCCGAATTTCTGCTGACATTAGCTGATAACTATTCTGCTAATATTCACTTATTACCTATGCACAGTTTTTCTGTAGGTGGTGATGATAGAATTTTTAATCGTAAACTAGCTACTAATTTATCAAATTTACTGACTGAAAGACATTTAAAAACTCAAGTTTCCTTTGCTAGAGAAACTGTCTCACCACAAAAAATACTCCAAAGTATGTATTCGTCAAAATTCAATATTTGTATGAGATTTCATTCTGTATTATTTGCTGAAACCCTTGGTGTTCCCTACATTGCTATTGATTATACTAATGGTGGAAAGATCAAGGCTTTTTTAGAAGAAAAAGGCAAATTAGATCGCTTAATTTCTCTTGCTGATATTGCCAATGGTTTTTGGAAGGATAAATTATCTTATAGCAGTCAGTTATGAGTTGTGAGAATTATCTTATCCTAAAAGGGAAGAAGAAAAAGGGATTTATTAAATAATAATACATAAGATTTTTATTTTTAGTTCAATCGTCGGTTTTATCCAATTAGAATTGGCACGATTTAATTCTGATATAATAAACTGGTATGACCTAACAAGAAATATGTTTAATGAAATAATACGTTCTTTTATTCTAAATCATTTACCCACATAATTTATCGTTAAATTACTTGGTTTTTCATCAGATTGAAAGTGATTAAGCATATTTTTCTTTTTTTATCAATGCGTAAGTTCTATTCTATTAATCATTAATTTATCATAACTACTGTAAAAGAGCCATAAATTTTCCTTCATTTCCTAGAAAATAAATGATTATTGCAGATGAAGAATTAAAAGAAGGAAGAATCCTAACTACTGACTACTGACTTTCGAGATTTTTCAGTGTATCATTGGAATAATATTAATACTTTTGCCAATTTACTTCAAATATGAGCAATCATTCTCTCAAAGTTCTACAACTCAATCAATCAGACATCAAGGGCGGAGCTGCGATCGCAGGTTATCGTTTACATCAAGGATTACTAAAACAAGGCATCGACTCAAAATTATTAGTAGGAATAGTCGCCACCGATGATGAGAGAGTAGAAGCAGTGAAAAGAAAATATCGCCTCGAAAATCAACTTTATCGCTTCACATGGCGCTCAGGCTTTAACTATATTAATCTGGTTAGTTCTTTTGATATACCTCAACATCCATTTTACCAAGAAGCCGATATATTAAACTTTCATAACCTACACACAGGCTATTTTAACTATCTAGCGATTCCTCAACTCACCAAAGAAAAACCAGCAGTTTATACCCTCCATGATATGTGGAGTTTTACGGGGCATTGTGCCTATAGTTACGACTGTGAAAAATGGCAAACAGGTTGCGGAAAATGTCCATACCCCCAAGAATATCCCGCCATTAATCGAGATACTACTGCCTTAGAGTGGAAGTTGAAAAACTGGGTTTATAATCGTTCTAACATTACCGTTGTTAGTCCTAGTCAGTGGTTAAGGAATCAGGCTACAAAAAGTATGCTCAATCAGTTTACCATTAAAACCATTCCCCACGGCATTGATACTAACGCCTACTTGCCTTTAGATCAAGAAAAATGTCGTTATCTGTTAGGCATTGAGAATCAGAAAAAAGTGTTAATGTTTGGTGCTGAAAGTTTAAAAGATAAAAGAAAGGGAGGGGATTTATTATTATCGGCTTTACAAAAATTACCCCCTAGCCTGAAACAAGAAATTACCCTTTTAACTATTGGTAGTGGGGGAGAGGCGATCGCCCGATTGGTAGATATTCCCCATGTGGATTTAGGTTATGTAGGGTGCGATCGGCTTAAATCCGTTGCTTTTTCCGCCGCCGATTTATTGATTTTTCCCACCCGTGCCGATAATTTGCCCTTAGTTTTACAGGAAAGTATGGCTTGTGGAACACCTATGGTATCTTTTAATATTGGTGGTGTGCCAGATTTAGTGCGTCCAAATGTCACTGGATATTTAGCCAATCCCGAAGATGCTGAGGATTTTGCCCAGGGTATTATGCAATTATTGGAAGATGATCAATTAAGGGAAACCATGGCTAAAAATTGTCGGGAAATAGCCTTAAAAGAATATCCTTTAGAATTACAAGCACAAAGATATATGGCACTCTATGAGGAGATTTTAGCCCGATAAACTAATACCAATTTTATTAAAGAGTGAGAGAGACGGATGATGGGGTGATGGGGTGATGGGGTGATGGGGTGATGGGGTGATGGGGTGATGGGGTGATGGGGTGATGGGGTGATGGGGTGATGGGGTGATGGGGTGATGGGGTGATGGGGTGATGGGGTGATGTGGTGATGGGGTGATGGGGTGATGGGGTG
>JADQBC010000125.1 GCA_016903655.1 Gomphosphaeria aponina SAG 52.96 = DSM 107014 | reverse complement strand
TTTCAGGCTTTCAATTAGCAAAAACTTGTTCCAGATTGTTTTTAATGCCAAATTTTTCTGATTTGTTATTTGTTTCAATTTTAGAAGATAGATTTTGAGCGAAGTTAATTGAGTCATTTGTTTGACGTGCGGAATGTAGGTTTAAATCAAAACCCGCCCGAACCTGCGGTAATTAATGAAAGTGCGACCACTTACAATGGACAAACCCCCTCGAAAACCCCTAACAGGTGGATCTGCGGTAAAACCACCACCATCATCAGAACCAAAATCTAAAAATTAATTTAGAAAAATGCGATCGCCTCTTCCCGTTTTAGACAAAGCGATCGCATTAATCCCATTAATTTCAAATAAAAATTGAGCCAAATGATAATATTATTGCTAAAATAGAGGGCAAAAAAGTTCTTCTTAGAAGAGGTTGTTCGATGACGATTTTTGTTACCCTTAGTCCTGAACTAGAATTATTACTATATGAAAGAGCGACGCAATGCGGTCAAGATGTTAGTTTAGTTGCATCTGAATTGTTGGCTAATGCTTTAGCTTGGGAGGAACAAGATTCGCAAGAGGCCCTTAGAGGTATTCAACAAGGATTGCAGGACTTTGAAACGGGAAAATCTCGATCTTTTGACGATTTTGCTGAGGAGCAACGCCGCCAGTATAATCTTCCTGATGACGAATGAAATATCAGATCGAAATTTCAAGCATTGCTGAATCGGAAGCCGACAGAGCATTTCTGCGTTTATCTCAACTTATCTCTCCGACAAAAGCAAGTCAATGGTACTCAGGTTTACTGAAGGCAATTGAGTCTCTTTCTCAGATGCCTAAACGCTGTCCTTTAGCCAGAGAAAATCATTATTTTAGCCAAGAAATTCGCCAATTACTCTACGGTAAAGGACATAATTCCTATCGAATTATTTTTGCTATCGTAGAGGAAAAAATACCAACAGTTCGGATTCTTCATATTCGTCATACCTCACAGCAAAGGATTGGAGAAGAAACAGAAAATTCTGATATGACCTAGCTGTTAAAAATGATAAAATCATTATCTTTCAGACTAATTTTGTCAGAAAGTGGTCGCACAAAATTAATTACCTGACCACCCGCCCCCACCCAAATTACACAAAATTGTAGGAAAATGAAATGAAAATAGATTATCCCAAAGATAAGTGTATCCATCAGTTGTTTGAAGAACAGGTTGAAAGAACGCCTAATAATTTGGCGGTGGTGTTTGAAAACCAGCAATTGACTTATGGGGAATTGAATAGCAAAGCAAATCAATTAGCGCACTATTTGCAATCATTGGGAGTGAAACCAGAGGTATTGGTGGGGATTTGTGTGGAGCGATCGCTTTTGATGGTAATAGGATTATTGGGGATTTTGAAAGCTGGTGGGGCTTATGTACCACTAGATCCAGCTTATCCTGCTGAACGCTTGGATTATATGATGAACAACTCCCAAGCGCAGGTGTTGTTGACTCAGGAGAAGTTAAAAGATAAAATACCAGTAACAAACGCACATCCCATCTATTTAGATACAGATTCCTTTGACACCTCCAGAGAAAATCCAGTCAGTGGGAAGACAAGGGATAACTTAACCTATGTGATTTATACTTCAGGATCTACGGGTCAACCTAAAGGGGTTGCTATGAGTGATGGTTCCCTTTATAACTTAATTATTTGGCAACTAAAAAATTCCTGTGGAGGAAAAACTTTACAATTTGCGCCCCTCAGTTTTGATGTTTCCTTTCAAGAAATATTCTCTACTTTGTGTTGGGGAGCAACCCTGGTTTTAGTCTCAGAAACAGTGCGCAGAGACGCTTACGCTTTGCTCCATCTACTCAGAGAAGAAAAAATAGCCAGACTGTTTCTCCCCTTTGTAGCTTTAAAGCAGCTAGCAGAGGCGGTTGAGGATTATGCACTATTGCCAACTTGTTTGCGTGAGGTGATTACTGCAGGGGAACAATTGCAAATATCTCCCGCCATTGTTAGATTCTTTAAAGAGCTTAAGGGTTGTCGTATTCATAACCATTACGGACCATCAGAAACCCATGTGGTAACAGCTTTTGTTCTACCTGAAGCTGTGATGAACTGGCCAGCGCTTCCTCCCATTGGAAAAGCGATCGCCAATACTAAAATCTATATCTTAGATGAGGATCTCCAGCCAGTTCCCCTATCTGTACCAGGAGAACTTTACATCGGCGGTGCTGGTTTAGCCAGAGGATACCTCAACCGCCCAGAATTAACCAATGAAAAATTTATTGATAACCCTTTTGACTCAGGAAAATTATATAAAACAGGAGACTTAGCACGTTATTTACCAGATGGTAATATAGAGTTTCTCGGTCGGATAGATAACCAAGTAAAAATCAGAGGTTTTCGCATAGAATTAGGGGAAATTGAAGCGACACTGATTCAACATCCCGCAGTGATTCAAGCAGCAGTTGTACCACGAGAAGACCAACCAGGAAACAAGCTCTTGGTTGCTTATGTTGTCCCAGCAACAATAACTGTCAATGAATTGCAGAATTTCCTTAAAGAAAAGTTGCCAGAGTATCTGATTCCTTCTGCATTCGTTTTCTTAGATGCGCTCCCTTTGACTCCTAATGGTAAGGTAGATCGTCGCGCATTACCAGCACCCGCTTTCGCGGAACTGCAACAAACCTATGTAGTACCAAGTACACCAATTGAGGAGAGGTTGGCAGAAATTTGGGCCTCAGTGTTTGGATTAAATAGGGTTGGTGTAGAAGACAATTTCTTTGAGTTGGGGGGACATTCCCTGTTGGCAACCCAGATTATTTCGCGGGTGCGCAAGGCTTTTGCCGTAGAATTGTCTCTCTCTAGCTTATTCTCAGCCCCTACTATTATTTGCTTAAGTAAGATAATCTCGTCAGCACCGAAAGAAATGCCTCAAAAACAAGTACCACCCAGTCATAAGAAAAATGAAAATTTACCCCTTTCTTTTGCTCAACAGCAACTTTGGGTTCTCGATCAATTAGTGCCAAATTCACCTATGTATAATATTCCCTTAGCTTATCGGCTAACAGGTGAATTAAATGTGACGGCTTTGAAGCAAAGTTTCAATGAAATTGTGCGTCGCCATGAATCATTAAGAACAAATTTTTTGGTAGTAGATGGACAACCAATTCAGGCGATTGCCCCAGAGCTAGATTTAAAGTTCCCAGTAATAGATCTGAGGAAAATACCTGAAACTGAGCTCGAAGCTGAGGTACAGCGATTGGCTACCCAAGAAGCTCAACAGCCTTTTGATTTAACTCAGGGACCTTTGCTGCGCCTTCAGCTTTTGAATTTAGCTGCAACAGAACATATTTTGCTATTAACCATCCATCACATTGTTGCAGATGGCTGGTCTCTGGACGTACTGAGGCAAGAACTAGCTGTGCTGTATGCAGCTTTTTCCACTGGGAAATCTTCTCTGGGAGACGCTACGCGAATGCCCCTTCGGGAATTGCCGATCCAGTATGCAGATTTTGTTATCTGGCAGAGGGAATTTTTTAAAGAGATAAGGGAATCTCAGCTTGCTTACTGGAAGCAACAGCTACATGGTGAGTTACCTGTACTGGAGTTACCCACTGACCGTCCGCGTCCTAAGGTGCAAACCTATCAAGGTGCCATTGAGACTGTGATCTTGCCCAAAAATCTAACTGACTCACTCAAAACCCTATCCCAACAAGAAGGAGTAACTCTATTCTCCCTCCTGTTGGCAGCATTCGGCACATTACTATATCGCTATTCAAGACAAGAAGACATCATAGTAGGAATTTCCACCGCAGGGCGCAATCAACTTGAAACCGAGGGATTGATTGGGTTATTTGTTAATGTACTAGCAATACGCAGCAATTTTGCTGGTAATCCAACTTTGCGGCAATTAGTTCGTCAAGTACACAAGGTTACTTTAGAAGCTTACGAGCATCAAGACCTACCTTTGGAACAACTGGTAAAGGAATTAAAACCAGAACGAGATTTAAGTCGAGCGCCAATATTTCAGGTAATGTTCACTTTTCAAAACGCTTCGAGACAGCCCAGAGAACTTCCTGGACTCACAATGACTCCTGAGAGAGTTCACAGCGGTACATCGAAGTTCGATATTACCTTAGATTTACAAGAAAATTCAGAAGACATTAGGGGGGAATTTGCATATAACACAGATTTATTTGAAGCTGCTACAATCGCGCGGATGGTGGGACATTTCCAAACTTTATTAGAAAATATTGTTGCAGAGCCAGCGGAGCGGATTTCAGATTTAGGGATTTTAACAGCAGCAGAACAGCATCAGCTATTAGAAGAATGGAATAACACCCAGACAGATTATCCTCAAGATAAATGTATTCACCAACTATTTGAAGCTCAGGTAGAAAGAACTCCAAATGCAGTAGCAGTAGTCTGGGAAAACCAACAATTAACTTACCAAGAATTAAATCAGCGTGCTAACCAACTAGCTCATTACATAAAAGCCCTTGGTGTAAAAGAAGAAGTACTTGTTGGTGTTTGTCAAGAGCGATCGCCTAACTTGATAGTATCACTTCTAGCAATCCTCAAAGCAGGGGGTGCTTACGTTCCCTTAGACCCAAATTACCCCCGTGAGCGTCTAGCTTTTATGCTCGCCGACGCTCAAGTTCCAGTATTATTAACCCAACAATCCCTCCTAGAGAAACTGCCAGAAAATCAAGCTCATGTAGTTTGTTTAGACAGAGACTGGGAAGTTATCAACCAAGAAAATCAAGAAAACCCGAGCAGTTCTGTTGAAGATACCAATTTAGCTTATGTTCTTTACACATCGGGTTCTACAGGTCTTCCCAAAGGAGTAGGGATTGAACATCATAATACGGTGAATTTTATCAATTGGGCGCAAGGAGTATTTAATTCAGAACAATTAGCTGGGGTTTTAGCTTCAACCTCAATTTGTTTTGACCTCTCAGTCTTTGAAATATTTGTTCCCCTTTGCTGTGGTGGTAAAGTCATAATGGCAGAAAATGCTTTACACTTGCCCACTTTAAAAAATGCTCAAAAGGTCACTTTAATTAATACAGTCCCTAGTGCGATCGCCGAATTACTCAGAACCAATGGTCTTCGAGATAGTGTGCGTACTGTCAACTTAGCGGGTGAACCTCTTTCCCAAAAACTGATCGACCAACTTTATCAAAAAGAAACAATCCAAGAAGTATTCAACCTTTATGGGCCAACTGAAGCTACAATTTATTCCACATTTACCCTCTGTAAGCATTCTCCTTCTATTGGTCGTCCCATTAGCAACACACAAATTTATATTTTAGACTCCCATTTAAAACCTGTTCCCATTGGTGTACCAGGAGAATTATATATTGGCGGTGCGGGTTTAGCCAGAGGCTACTTCAACCGCCCAGAATTAACCTCTGAGAAATTCATCCCTAACCCTTTTGACAACTCTACTAACTCTCGGCTTTACAAAACTGGCGATCTGGCACGATATCTATCAGATGGTAACATCGAGTTTTTAGGCAGAATAGATAATCAAGTAAAAATTCGGGGTTTTCGCATAGAGTTAGGAGAAATAGAAGCAGTCTTAAATCAACACCCCAACATCCAACAGACTGTAGTCATAGCCAGAGAAGATTTAAATGGTGACAAAAATATAACAGCTTATTTAGTTCCGCAGCAAAATCAAACACTTACTCTAGATGAAATTCGTAATGTTCTTAAACAAAAGCTACCTAACTATATGATTCCCTCTGCTTTTGTTTTCCTAGAAAAAATGCCCCTAACTCCCAATGGAAAAATCGACCGTCGCGCACTACCAGCACCCGATAAATCACAAAGACATATTGAGCCAGGGTATATAGAACCACGAAACCAAACAGAAGAAATCTTAGCTAATATTTGGAGTGAAATATTAGGTATAGAGAAAATAGGAATAAATGACAACTTTTTTGAATTAGGTGGACATTCCCTATTAGCCACCCAAATAATAAGTCGTGCAAGAGAAATATTAAATAGAGAAATACCCCTACGCCAATTATTTGAAGCACCAACACTGAAAGAATTTAGTCAAATAATAGAAACAAGTAAGCTTGAGAAAACACAAAAAATAACAAAAAGGAAAATAGACACAAATATACCTTTATCTTTTGCTCAAGAAAGACTGTGGTTTCTCAATCAACTAGAAGGCTCCAGTGCAACTTACAATATACCAGGAGCAATTAAAATCAAAGGCAAGTTGCAAATTACAGCATTAGAAAAAGCACTAAACACCATAGTGCAGCGACACGAAATTCTGAGAACTTCTTTTGTTAGGCAAAATGGAGTACCCATGCAAGTAATCGCCAATAATTTAAACATATTTATTAAGATATTAGAATCAACAGAAATAGAGAAAATAATCCAAGAATTTGCCCTACAACCATTTGAGTTAGAAACAGTACCTAACTTCAGAGCAACTCTCTTAAAAGAAGAGGAAGAGTCATTTATTTTACTCTTCAATATGCACCATATAATCTCAGATGGTTGGTCAATGGGAATACTAATGAGAGAGTTAAGCTTATTATATAAAGCCTATAGTGAGGGTGAAGAAATATCATTACCAGAACTACCAATTCAGTATGCAGACTTTACTTTATGGCAACGTAGTTTCTTAACAGAAGAATTACTAGCTCAACAACTATCTTATTGGAAAAATCAACTAACAGGAATACCCCCATTATTAGAACTACCATTAGATAAACCCCGTCCATCAAGACAAACATTTACAGGGAAAACCATTAAAGCAGTAATTAATCCTGAATTGACTCAGAAATTAAAAAATTTGAGTAAAAAATCAGGCTCAACCCTGTATATGACATTATTAGCAGCATTTAATATATTACTTGATAGGTATAGTGGACAGTCCGATCTAGTAGTAGGTTCACCCATAGCCAATCGTAATCGCTCAGAGATAGAAGAATTAATCGGCTTTTTTGTAAATACATTAGTAATTAGAACCAAATTAGAAGGAAATCCCAGTTTTCTAGAATTACTAAATCAGGTGAGAAAAGTAACCTTAGATGCTTATGCACATCAAGACTTACCATTTGAAAAATTAGTAGAAGAATTGCAACCAGAGCGCTCATTATCTTATCATCCCTTATTTCAGGTGATGTTTGTCTTGCAAAACGCACCTATGAATGAAATATCTTTGGGAGATTTAACTGTAAGTGAATTAGAAATAGACAGTGTAGCAGCGAAGTTTGATTTAACTCTATCTCTGGTAGAAAGAGAGTCAAATTTAATCGCAAGTTGGGAATACAATACAGATTTATTTGCAGCAAGTACTATAGAAAGAATGATTGGTCATTTTCAAAACTTGCTCACTGCTATTGTAGATAATCCAAAAGAGCAGGTTACTTTGTTACCAATTTTAAGTGAAAGGGAAAAACAGCAAATATTAGTAGATTGGAATGACACTGAAACTGAATATCCCCAAAATAAATGTATTCATGAACTTTTTGAAGAGCAAGTGGAGCGGACTCCTAATAATGTGGCGGTGGTGTTTGAAGACCAGAAATTGACTTATGGAGAGTTGAATAGCAAAGCAAATCAATTAGCACATTATTTGCAAACATTAGGAGTGACATCAGAGGTATTGGTGGGGATTTGTGTGGAGCGCTCCATAGAAATGATAGTAGGATTATTAGGAATACTTAAAGCAGGGGGAGCTTATGTACCATTAGATCCTCATTATCCTAAAGAGCGTTTAGCATATATGTTAAAAGATGCAAAAGTTAATGTGTTGTTAACTCAAGAAAGATTGATAGAAAATTTACCAGAAAAATATTCAGGAAATTTAGTATGTTTAGAGAAGGGAGGAGATGTAATTTCACAATATAATGAGCAAAATCCTCCTAAGTTAGTTAATTCAGAGAATTTAGCTTATGTCCTTTACACATCAGGTTCTACAGGTCTTCCCAAAGGAGTTTCAGTCAACCATAATTCAGTTAAGAGATTAGTCAAAAACACTAACTATATAAATATTCACCCTTTAGATAAAATAGCGCAAATAGCCAACACCTCCTTTGATGCTGCTACTTTTGAAATTTGGGGAGCTTTGTTAAATGGAGCTAAATTAGTAATTTTCTCCAAAGAAACTACTTTACAATTAGAATTATTTGTTGAACAGTTAAAAGAAAAAGAGATAGATACAATTTTTCTAACCACAGCTTTATTTAATCAAATAGCTAGGATTTATCCTCAAGCATTTAAAACATTAAAAGATGTATTATTTGGCGGTGAAAAAGTAGAGCCAAAATGGGTAAAAGAAATCATAGAACAGGGAAAACCAGAAAACTTAATTCACGTTTATGGGCCAACAGAAAACACTACATTTTCTACTTGGTACTCTGTTAATAATGTAGCCAAAAATGCCGATAATTTACCCATAGGAAAACCAATTAATAAGACTAAAGTTTATATTTTAGATACTAATTTGCAACCAACTCCCATTGGAGTACCAGGAGAAATACATCTTGCAGGAGATGGATTAGCCAGAGGATATTTAAACCGCCCAGAATTAACCGCTGAAAAATTTATTGATAACCCTTTTGACTCAGGAAAATTATATAAAACAGGCGACTTAGCACGTTATTTACCAGATGGAAATATAGAATATATTGGACGCATAGATAATCAAGTAAAAATTCGGGGTTTTCGCATAGAGTTAGGAGAAATAGAAGCAACATTAACTCAACATCCCACCATTGAACAAACAGTAATTATAGTACGAGAAGATAATCCAGGAGATAAACGTTTAATTGCTTATATAATTGCCAAACAAAATCAAACAATTATATTGAACCAACTCCGTCAATTTCTTATGCTAAAGCTCCCTGATTATATGATACCTTCTGCTTTCGTTTGTTTAGAAAAATTACCTCTAACTCCCAATAGGAAAATAGATAGAAAAGCACTACCCAAACCTGATTTTGAAACTAATAGAGAAAATGAATTTATTGCTCCTCGTAATCAACCAGAAACAGAATTAGCCCAGATTTGGCAAAAAGTTTTAGGAATTGAAAAAGTAAGCATTAATGATAACTTTTTTGAGCTTGGAGGACATTCTTTACTAGCAGTGCGCTTGTTTGCTGAAATAGAAAAAGCTTTTAATAAAAAACTTCCTTTAGCTGCTCTTTTCCAATCGCCAACCATTAAACAACTGGCTGCTATTTTGCGCCAAGAAGGATGGTTACCAACTTGGACTTCTTTAGTACCAATTCAACCTAATGGTAGCAATCCACCATTTTTCTTTATTAATTCAATAAGTTATGCCAAAATACTTGGAAAAGTGTTCAATTCTGAACAACCATTTTACTGCCTCAACATTTTTGGACTTACAGAGCTTTTTGAAAAACAACTAGAGCAATTAACAATTGAAGAGCTGGCTAAACAATTCGTCAAAGATATGCGTTTAATTCAGCCAGAAGGCCCTTATTTTTTAGGAACATATTGCGGCGATTCAATCTTAACTATTGAAATAGCACAACAACTTCAAGCAGTAGGTCAAAAAGTAGCTTTGTTGGCTTTTATTGATGTAATTTGGGAACCCCAAAATTTAGGATGGCATTTTTATCGACACAACCTAAACAAGTTTGGTTTAGGATACATTCCTGTAAAACTGAAGCATAAATTAGAATTTATCAAAGATAGGCTGATAATCAAAACAAAAAATTTAATGGGTAAATTTTATAAGAAAAACAAACAAAAGCTTTCTCGCAACTTACAAGATGTTCAATTACTAGAAGCATTCTATAGAGCTACAGATAATTATGAACCCAAAATTTATTCAGGTCAAATAACTTTGTTCTTATCTAGTGAGTACCAAATAATCAATTCATCAAAATTAGCAAGTTTAATAGATGGAGAAGTAGAAATTCAAGAAATTAATCATACGTATCACCATTTAATATTTGAAGAACCTCATGTACAAGTATTAGCTGAAAAACTCAAAGCTTGTATAGATCAAGCTATTGCTAATTGATTACAAAATTATAACAACCAGATACCTGGGTTAGATCGATTCACTTGACCACCAGCTTGAAATGGTGATATCTGAAGACAACTCTTGAATTACTAGACTAAAACTGAATTTATCATTTATAATAAGAGTTTGTGTGTCTAAATCCTGCTCGGATCAGGTCAAGACAGACTAAAAGCTTCATTCAAAAACGAAGCTACCTGTACGGCAACCATTCATGAAGATAAAAAAATGACCTACGCAATTATAGAAACTGGCGGCAAACAACTCAGGGTTGAACCTGGAAGATTTTATGATATAGAACTACTTCACGTAGATGCAGCAGCAACCTATATCATGGATAAAGTATTATTAATACATAACGAAGATGCTGTTATTGTGGGTCAACCTTTGATTGAAGGGGCTATAGTAGAAGGAACAGTGCTCGAACATCGCCGTGGACGGAAAGTTATCGTTTATAAGATGCAGCCAAAAAAGAAAACTCGCAAAAAGCGAGGACATCGCCAAGAAATAACTCGTTTCCTGGTTAATAATATTCAACTGAATGGTGAAGTTTTGGCTGCTGCTGAAGAACAAACCAAACCAGTCCTCTCCGAAGAAGTTACTTTCGAGGAAGATGTGGTAACTGTTGCAGCAGAATAGTTGATGGTTGATGGTTAATGGTTGATGGTTGATGGTTAATGGTTGATGGTTAGTTATCAATGAACAAAATGGTTGATGGTTAATGGTTAATAGTTGATAGTTAGTTATCAATCAACAATCAACAATCAACAATCAACAATCAACAATCAACAATCAACAATCAACAATCAACAAATCAGAACATGATAACTAAATCAAGGAATTAGGAAATTATGGCTCATAAAAAAGGAACTGGTAGTACTCGTAACGGTCGTGACTCAAATGCAAAACGACTGGGTGTTAAACGCTATGGTGGTCAAATAGTGAAAGCAGGCAATATTTTAATCCGTCAGCGGGGAACAAAAGTTCACCCAGGCAAAAATGTCGGCAGAGGAAGTGATGATACTTTATTTGCTTTAATTGATGGAGTTGTGACTTTTGAACACAAGGATAGAAGTCGCAGAAAAGTAAGTGTCTATCCTGTAATTGGGCCAGAATCAGAAGTGGAAACCGCTGCACATTAAATTAATCTATCACCCAGTAGGGACATGGCATTGCCATGTCCCTGTATTATATAAAAGATTAAAAAATCTTAAAAAAAAAGATTAAGCCTTTGTAGGGTAGGTTAGACGGTGATTAATTCAAGCTCCAATCCACCTTAACCCAGTCTAATGCTGTTTGATGATAATTAAAAAACACTAATTGAGAGTAGTGCTTTATGTCCCCAAAGAATGAAATTAAAACCCTACTAATTTCCCTGTTAATTACCATTAGTTTACTGGCAGGGGGAGTTTGGTGGTTGAAAGAAACAATTTTCGCAAATAAAAACTCTAGTTCAACAACACAAACCCCACCAGAAAAACCGCCAGAGCATGAGTCATTGGAGACAAGATTTAGTGCAGGAGAAAAGTTGCTAATATCAACAGAAGGGACAAGTGCTAAACAAGGAGGTGTTAACGCATTTGCAGCAGGTGACTATCAAAAAGCTGTAACTGAATTAGAATCTTCTCTAGCAGGGAAAAAAAATGATCCAGAAGCTTTAATTTATTTAAATAATGCTCGTATTGGCAATAATAAAGCTAACACTATTGCTGTTATTATTCCCCTGGGGACAAATTTAGATGGTTCTCAAGAAATTTTACGCGGAGTTGCTCAAGCACAAAATAGCATTAATCAACAAGGTGGGATTAATGGCGTACCCGTAAAAATTCTGATTGCCAATGATGATAATGACCCTGAAATAGCAAAGAAAATAGCCCTTTCTTTGGTAGAGAAACCAGAAGTTTTAGGAGTTATTGGTCATTGGTCTAGTGATGTAACTTTGGCGACTAGCAGCATTTATGAAGAGAAAAAATTAGTCGCTATTTCTCCCATTAGTACTTCTGTGGAAATTTCTAGTGCAGGAGATTATATCTTTCGGACAGTACCAAGCGATCGCTTGGTGGGGAGTGTGCTTTCCCGTTATCAAATTAATCAGTTAAAGAAACAAAAAGCAGCGATTTTTTATCATTCCAAAAGTAATTATAGTCAATCTCTGAAAGATCAATTTACCACTGCTCTCTTTGGAGATGGGGGTACTGTTACCGAATTTGATTTAGCTAGACCTAATTTAAATGCAGCTAATGATGTTCAACAAGCAACATCCCAAGGAGCAGAAGTTTTAATCTTAATGACCACTAGAGATACTCTAGATCAAGCTTTACAAATTATCCAAGTTAATGAAGGGAAATTGCCAATATTAGCAGGAGATGGAGCTTATGCCCCCAAAATTTTACAAATAGGACGTTCAGATGCGGTGGGAATGGTAGTAGCAATTCCTTGGCATATTTTAGCCCATTCCCAAGCAGAATTTGTGCAAACTGCTGAGAATTTATGGGGAGGAGATATTAATTGGCGAACAGCAATGAGTTATGATGCGATGCAAGCTTTAATCACTGCTTTAGCCAAAAGTCCTAATCCCACCCGCGAAAGTGTGCAACAAGCACTTGCTAGCCCTGATTTTACTGCACCAGGAGCGGCTGGTGAGATTCGTTTTTTGCCATCAGGCGATCGGAATCAACCAATACAATTAGTAACAATTAAACCAGGCGATCGCTCTGGTTTTGGTTATGATTTTGTCCCAATTCTTTCTGAGTAACTAGGTTATGAATTGCCGAGAAACAAAGAAGATAACCAACCCATCGTCCCACCGCCCAAAACCAGCCATGGAGCATTAACCCGAAAGCGAAGCAAGAAAAAAGTAGCAACAACAGCAATGAAAATGGCCACTAAATCGAAGGGTAAACCTGCCACAGGTTGAATTAAAATTGCCAATGCTAATTTGCAAGTAACAACAATCATCAATCCCACAGAACTAACATTAACTGCATCTAAAAAAGCCCCTGCAAACTTCCATTGACGCAGCTTAGGGATAATAGGATTAAGAGCAGCTACAAAGAAAAAAGAAGGAAGGAAAATAGCCAAAGTGGCAACAAGAGCTCCAGGAACACCTAAAATCAGGTAGCCGATAAAAGTGGCAGTAGAAAGTACAGGGCCAGGAGTAAATTGACCAATAGCGATCGCATCTAATAATTGTTGCTGGGTCAACCAGTGGTATTTTTCCACCATTTCCCCTTGGAGAAAGGCCACCAAAACATAACCACTACCATATAAAACACTTCCCACCTTCAGGAAAAACCAACCCAACTGCCAGAAAGTAGGAGTTACTGGGGAAGTAGAAGCAGCGATCGCCGCCTGTGCAGTTCCGAGGACAATCATAGATGTTGTCTGATTATTAGATTTATACCCCAACCAAATCATCCCCATCACACCCCCCAAAAGGAGTGCCACAACTTCATTCACCCCAAACAGTAATAACAAAGCCACACCCAAACCAATAAGTAAAAGTTGAGAAGTTTTCACCGCCTTTTTCCCCAAACGCCACAAAGCATCACTAATTATTGCCAAGACAGCAGGTTGGATACCATAGAGTAAAGGTGATATTTGGGGGAGAGTACCAAACTGAACATATATCCAAGCAAAAATAGCACTAATCAGTACAGCAGGCAAAATAAAACAGACACCAGCCACAACCAGCCCAGGCAGTCCGCCATAAATATAACCTACATGAATTGCCATTTCCGTAGAATTAGGGCCAGGAATAAGGTTAGTCGCCCCCATTAAATCCAAAAAATGGGATCTGGTAAGCCAGTTGCGACGGTTAACCACCTCATTCTCCATCATGGCAATATGGGCAGCAGGCCCGCCAAAGCCAATGATGCCCAATTTCAAAAATACTTTAGCCAGTTCGCTTATACGAGTAGGAGTCATCATTTTATTTTCCCATTAATCTGTTTTTCCCTTCTTCCCAAACCTGTTCTGGGCTAACCCCTACTTTCTTAGACTAAGATAGACATTAGTGGTCAAATGTCTAAGAAAAAAGAAATATATGAGAACAAAGGAATTTGCTCGAAAATTGGGGATATCAACAAAAACCGTGCTGGGATAAGTCTG
>JADQBC010000110.1 GCA_016903655.1 Gomphosphaeria aponina SAG 52.96 = DSM 107014 | reverse complement strand
AGGAGGAGCAGGGAATGACATTTTAGTAGGAGGAGCAGGAGCAGACGAATTTCGATTTAACGCACTTACTGAAAAAAGCGATGTTATCCTAGATTTCCTCCCAGGTACAGACAAAATAACCATCAGCAAAGCAGGATTTAGTAATAATCTTGCAATCGGAGTGTTACCAGCGACCCAATTTGTTGTAGGAAGTCAAGCAGTGGATAGTACTGATTATTTCATATACAATGCAGGACAACTTTACTTTGACGCAGACGGGTCTGGGAGTGCGCAAACCGCCCAGCTTCTAGCCACCTTAATTACACCAGCACTAACTGCAGCAAACATTACCATTTTCTAACGGATCCAGGAAAAGGAGGGGGACAAGAGCATCGCCTTTCTTATTCAAATTCTGGTGCCCAAACATCAGCAACAGCTAATTCCCAACCAGGAAGTAATTCTGATACTGTCAGTTTATCCCCATCTTGCAAAACAATTTTATTGCTATGAGGGCGATAAACTTCCATGGTGCGAGTACGAGGATCAACTAATACCCCAACTTGAGTTCCTAAATCTAAAAAATCTTGTATTTTTTGCCGCAATTTTGGCAAACTATCACTTTTAGATTTAACTTCAAAAATCAGGTCAGGGACTAACTGAGCATAATTTTCTGTAGTACGAGGCAAGCGAGCAGCAAGAATAAAGGCAGCATCAGGGGCGCGCACATCTCCTGTTGCATTTGGTAAGCGAAAACCTGCACTAGAAGCTGTTACTCTCCCTAAATTACGCGATCGCACCCAATTGGATAACTGAGCAATAATAAATGCTGCCACTTCATCTGATTCTAAACCTGAAGGACTCATAACAATAACTTCTCCAGCTACTAATTCCATCCGATAATCAGGATGCTCGGCTTGCAGTTGTTCTAAATCTTGTATAGTTAAACTGGGCATGATGGTCATTTCCTCAAATTTTTCTGTTGATTGCTTTTTGAAGTTTTTTAATTACTAACAGATTTGAGCAGATTAGAGATTGTTAGTAGGGGTTAAAAACTTCTGGTCCTCTTAATCAATAACAAGTAAATACAGGGGGTAAAAGAGATTGCCATGAAAGTAGTTCCTATGATACCTACGACCATGGATACAGCCATCGGCGGCCAAAATAAGCCTCCACTAAGGAGTAGAGGGGTAAAACTCGCTACGCTAGTAATAGTAGTTGCTAGATTATGACGGGTGCAATGAATAACGATCTCTCTAATGACTTTAATATTTCCTCGGCGAGCATTAGGATCAGCTCCGAAGGCTGTGAGAACTACAATGGAGTCATTAATTGACACACCCACCAAAGCCACAATGCCTAGAATAGCCATAAAACCCAAAGGATAGTGAAATATCCACAGAGATAGCAGTCCAAAGCCCATGGAGGCAATACCAACTAGCACAACAATGCCCGTAGAAAGGAAAGAACCCAAAGAGAGAACTAGACAGGCGAGGGTTAACACTACTATCACGGGAATGGTATCAAACAAGTTGTTAAAGGTATCATTGCGAATTTCAAAATTTCCGCCATATTCCAGGGAATAACCTGGGGGCAACTGAAAATTTATTTCTTCGAGACGCTGTTTCAAGGCAGTGAGAACGGTTTCAGGTAAAACTCCAGCCTGGATATATCCGTAAATATTATTTACTCTTTCATTGTTTCGCCTGGTAATATTAGCTACTTCACTAGCCAGTTTCAGCTCGGCGATCGCCGATAAAGGAATAGAAGATTTATTTTCATTACGACCAATAATGTCGAGGGATGCCACATCTTCCAAGTTGCTGCGGTTAGCTTGAGAGAGTCGCACTCGCACTGGTAGCTCTTCTGTGTCCTCCAATATTGAGCCTCCTACATAACCTTCCAAGCTAGCATCTAGTTGTTGAGCTATTTCTGTATTGTCTAATCCTGCTATGCGAGCTTGTTCTTCGTCCAAACGCAATTCTAATTTAGGCAATACATCACTTATACTTGCATTTGTATGAGTTATTTCTTTGACTTCACTCATAGCTAAACGGGCTTGATTACCTAAATCCCGAAGTGTATCTAAATTATGTCCATAAATTCTTAATTCAATGGGTGCAGGAGCCCAGGCCCCCTGTTCTAGTTGTCTTAGCAAAACAATAGTTGAAGGAAAAGTTAAATCTAATTCTTTTTGCATGGTATTAATTAGTTCGTTAGTATTTCTTCCCAAAGATTTAAACTTAACGATTCCTTGAGCATAATTTGCCTGATTTGTGCGTAGTCGCTCCACGTTATAGTAAAATGCAGGAGCGTTTCTCCCCAAAAACCACTGCACATTGACTATTTCGGGATGTTGCCCTATTATTTTCTCTACTTCCAATACTTGGGAATGAGTTTCTTTCATAGACGCTGATCCAGGCAGTTGTAGCTCAATATAAACCTGATTCCTTTCTGTGGGGGGAAATAATTGCAATGGTAGATTGGGACTAACTACAAATCCGATTACGGGTATGATTAAGGAGAGAACCACTCCTAGTAATGGTTTTCTGAACATTCTATCTAGAATGTAGCGATAACTGCTGGTTAAGCGTGGGTGGGAGAAACCATGTTGCCACCAATATGATATCCAATATTTTGCTGACTTCTTTTGATGTCTTATTTCATCTTCTATTTTGTGCATCCTAGCCGTCAATGCTGGTATAATGGTTAATGTCACAAATAGGGAACTCAACAAGGCAAGAATCACAGTATAGCCTAGTCCACTGACAAACTCCCCGCTCTCCCCACTCATCAGGATCATGGGCAGAAAACTCAAAACAGTAGTCAGAGTTGATGATAGGAGGGGATTAGCCAAGTAGCTTACCCTTTGAGTTATTGCCTGTTCTGGGTGAATGGTAGTTTTCAGTTCACAGGTCAGCTCATCAACCATGATGATGGCATTATCAATTAACATCCCTAGGGCTATGATCAGTCCTGTCACTGAAATGTTATTTACACTTATGCCTAGCATTTTCATGGCGCCAAATACCATTAAGACGGTCAGAGGTAGAGATGTTCCGATCACCCAAGTAGATTTCCAACCCATGATCAAGCAAGTACAGATCAGGACTAATAAACTCCCGAACCAGAAATTTTGCATCAAGCTTTTAATTTGCTCTGTAACATAAATATTTTGATAAAATATTATGTCTAATCCCACTCCTTCTGGTAAATTTTCTTTAAATTCCTTAATGGTCTGGCGCATCGTCTTTGTCCAGTAATCAATCCTGCTGTCAGACTCTGCCTGCGCTGCTACGGCGATCGCCGCTCTTCCATTAATAATTGCTAACTCGGTGGCAGGTTCTCTAATGCCTTTTTTCACTTGAGCAATATCCCCTAAACGAGCCACTTCTCCTGAGTTTTTTGCTACGCTAATGGGAATACTTCTGATTTGCTCGATGGAGTCTAATTCTGTATCCACTTCTACGAGGATATCGTTGCTTTCCCCGCGTACTTGACCTGCCGACACTTTAGCATCACTGAGGCGAATTTGCCCTGCTAATTCTTGAGGCGTTATTCCTAGTGATTGCAGGGCTGCAGGTTCTATCTCTACTACAATTTCTTCTTGGAGGCTACCTGCTAATTCCACTGTTTCAGTTCCTCCTACTCCAAGTAGTTTATTTTCTAGTTCTTCTGCTAGTCGGGAAAGAATGGCGTAATTAGCTGGGGTATCTAGTTCCCAGGTCAGGGCGGCGATCAAACTATAGACTCGAGAACTGATCACTTTAAATTCTGGTTTTAAAGCTTTGTCTGGCAGTTGGGGAATTACATCTCCTAATTTGTCTCTTATTTTACTCCAGGCCCCTTCAATATCAGAAATTTGGGGTTTTAATTTTAGTACGATTGAAGAACTACCTATGTAAGAACTTGACATAATTGTTTTAATTTCTTCAATCTCAGTCAACTTTTGTTCTATTTTATCTGTTACCAGAGATTCCACACGAGCGGCACTAGCGCCTGGAAACTGTGTTGTAATTAAAGCCCAGCGATCTGAAATCTCTGGGTCTTCCATTCTGGGTAAGGTTTCAAAGGAGGTTAATCCCCACACTAAGATTAGGCAGATCGTGAGAATTAGTAGTCTAAAATTGCGGTAAAAAATATTCCACATAATCAATTAGTTGATACAGGCTATTTACCCTGTAAAATAGTTTAGATTTCTACTCCAGGGAAGAGTCAAAAAAATAGTTTTTTTTAAGGAATAATTAATTGTTTTTGCTCCACTGGCTGAACTAACTGTTGGGGGACAAGGCGATGAGTCCCATTGAGAATTACTTGATCTCCTGGTTGCAGCGTCCCACGGACAAGTACTTGATCGTTTTTGGTGTACAAAACTTCTATATACCGTTGTTCTATTTGAAATACATTCTCCCCATCCGTAGGCACATACTCTAATTCTGCCTTTTCTGCCAATACATAGCAAGACCATAAACCCCTGACTCCTCGCACTAAGGCTGTAGTTGGCAACCAATAACCTGCCGTTGGTATAGTTTCTGTCAATCGTAACTGAGCTACTTGTCCAGGATACACTTGCTCTGTTGCCCATCCTGGCAGGGTATAGACTACTGTTAAAGTGCGGGTTTGATTATCCAATTCTGGTAGGATTGCTTTCACTTGAGCGGGATAGATTTTTTCCCCTATTTTTAACTGTTGATAACTGTCTATTTCAATTTGAGCTGTGGCAGCTACTGGTAAGCCAATTCTTCCTTCCATTAACCCATCTTCTACTAATCGCAGCACTGGTTGACCAACTCCCGCTCCCGATAATACGCTCCCTTCGTCAAGTTTCCTCGCTGAAATAGTCCCTGAAAAAGGGGCTTTAAGAATTGTTTTTTCTAGTTCTATTTGTAGGTTCGCCAACCCTGCATCTGTTTGGGCGATTAATGCTTTTTGCGCCTCTATTTGTTCGCTCCGAGTACCCGCGAGTACCTCAGCAAAGTTACTTTTTGCTTCTTCAAGGCGAGCTAATAAACCTGTTGTTGCAAAAGTTGCTTCGTCGAGTTGTTCCCTCGATATTGCTCCTTGAGCATATAACTCTTCCCTTCGTTTACTTTTCAGACGTGCAAGTTCAAGTTGTTCTTCTAATTCCTTTACGGTTGCTCTGGCCGCGGCAATGGTTTCTGGGCGCGGTCCCGCTTCCATTTCCCCTAATTGAGCCATTAACTGGGCTTTTTGCGCCAGTAATTGCTGTTGTTCTGCTTTCAGGTTAGCTGTGTCTAGGGTAGCTAGTGGTTCTCCTGCTTTTACTTTGTCTCCCTCTTCTACCAGAATCTTGATTATTTTCCCAGGACGATCAAAGCCTAATTCGCTAATACGACTGGCAACAATTGTGCCTGTGTAAGTGCGGTACTCTTCGTATGTATCTACTGGCGTTACCTTGATGGTTTCTACTGGTAAGATATTTATGGCTTCCTGTTTTTTTGTCTGTGCTGTGTTCAGAGCATTGCTTTGTGAAAACATGCTTTTGAAGGGAGTGAATAGCCAAATCATGCTCCCTGATAACAACAGGAGCGACGTGCTACCCAATACAATCCAGAGTTTTTGGTGTTGTTTACCCATTTTTTCTGAGTTATTGCTTTTGAGAGGCTCTTTCTCAAAAATGTCATTTTTATTATCATTGTCTAGAGAGTTTTGCTTGATCATAACCCAAGTATTTTTATTCCATCATCAACGTAGTGTTTTGGTCTGTCACCCCTAGGTTGATTATTTTTCCTTGCCAAACTAATATTCACAAATTATTATTTTAACTTATTTTTCGCCAAATTGCAGGGTTATCAATCAGGAACAGGGCGATCGCCCTGTTCTTTTTGGGAATTATAGCTTGTTTGCTTTTTGCTACATTGCTTTTCCAATGATTTGATCCCCAATTTATTCTCCTCATTGCCTTCTTCAATATCCCAGTTCGTAATTTTCTTTTCTCCACCCCTGACCAATAGACTTTTTGCATGCATTCTATTAGTAGCGGAGTTGCGGAGTTGCGGAGTAGGGAGAGTTTTACATGAAATAAATATAAAAATTGATTTTGGTTTTAGTTTCGCACTCATGTCTAATAAGTGGTCGCGCTTTCATTAATTACCGCAGGGTAGGGCGGGTTTTGATTTAAAGATAACGTTGATCACAAAGATTAAGGCTAAACCCGCCCCGTAAGAAATTGTGTAAATAATTTTGCTTATCTACTTATGATAATTTTGCTTCCCAAAAACTTAATTAATCTAACAAGTAACTTTCCTCTAGAGTATTTGCTAAATTAAAAGGGGACTCCTCTGGCAATCTGTTACTTTGTAAACCTGTTTTCACTATTGTTATTTTTCTAGCATTAGCATAACAGGTAGAAAAACTTTCCTCCAGTAATAATTTGAGACTTGGACTATCATCTAACAATGCTTCTATTTGTTTTCTCTGTTCTATTATTGTGCCTTTCCATCCTCTCACATTATTCTCTCTTTCTTCTTCCCAATAGACAAGTTTGAGCAAATGTTCCAGTAAAACTGTTAACCTACTTTTTAGTTCCCGCTGATTCGATTTTCCCAAACTTTCTAACTCCTCTAATAAATTTTCCCAGTCAACTAAATTCAACTCTCCCCTTTTGATTTGCTTTACTGTGTTTTCTAGCCAGAGGTGAAAATCTTGGTTGTAAAGCTTTTTTTTCGTAACATCTAGCAATTTATTTGTCATTATTTCCCCGACTCCACTTTATTTAATTCAAGAAATATTATTAACAATTTCTCCTAGCACATGAGCCACTTTTTCAACAATAAAAGCTCGTTGTTTGCCAATAAAATAATGGTCGCCTCGACACATAAATATTGAAAAAGCAGCCCTAGTTTGCTCTCGCCAGCCCAAAATTTGCTCACCATTCACATAAGGATCAACATTGCCCCCAAAAGCCGTAATGGGAATATCTAAAATTGGCTTAGGACTGTAAAAATAAGTATCATTAATCTGAAAATCTGCTCTTATGGTCGGCAACATTAATCTCCTAATCTCTTCATCCTGATACAAGACTTCGCTAGTATCAAAATGCAAATCCTGCAAAAATTCCAGCAACATATTTTCTGGCAATTCATATATCGGGCAATGCAAATCTGAACTCTGTAAAAGTAGAAGATTCATCTGCAGCTGTTCTAAATTAAAATATTGAGGAGCTCTCACACCAGAAGCAAATAAATGAACTGGTTTCACATTATATATTTTGTGAATTTGATGGACAACTTCAAACATCTCCAACCCTCCCACACAATGACCAAAAAAGACAAATGGTTTATCTAAATAAGGCATCAGGGCAGGTATAATTTCTTCTACCACCTGTTCCATCTTCACTAAAGGTGCTTCTTTAATGCGCGCGGCTCTTCCAGGCAGTTGAATTACCCCCAACTCCACCATCTCTGGGAGTTCTTCACTCCAAGGATAAAACACAGCTGGGCCTCCCCCTGCATAAGGAAAACAAATTAACCGCATTTTCGCTGTAGGATTAGGTTGAGGAAACACAATCCCAGCATTGCTTTTAATTATTACTGTTGGTAACTCAACCTGGCTTGTTTCTTTCTGTTTTGGTAGCAGAATTTCTCCATCAGAAAAATTGCTGCTATCTTCCTCTTCTTTACTTAAAAGCTGATTTTCTTCAATCTGAATAAAAACCTCATTTGCTAATTCATTAACACTAATTCCCTCAATAATATTTGCTAAGGGGATAGTTACCCCCAAGGTAGTAAAGATATTTCTCAGTTCAACAGCCATGAGGGAGTCTAGTCCCAGATTATTTAATGACTGGTCTAAATCTAATTCACCTTGATTTAAACCCAATGTTTTGGCTACTTGCTCTCTAATATAACTAACTATAATTAACTGGTAATCTTTAATGTCTGCTGCTTTTAATTTTTGGAAAAGCTCTCGGGTTTGAGCCGAATTTCTTTGAGCTATTTCTTCGGGGGGCCCGATCTCAATCTTTTCTAACAGGTAACGCTTTCTTCTTGCTTCATAATTTGCTTTAAATAGTCGCCAATCCATCTTAGCTACTGTTGCTTGAGATATATTGGAATTTATTAGTAATTCTAAAGCTGATAAAGCTTGCTCTGGTGGCATTGTTTCCATACCCGTTCTTTTCACCCAACTAGTCGCTTCTTCATTTGCCATGATACTTCCTGCCCACAGTCCCCAATTAATACTTAAACCTGGTAATCCTTGCCCCCTGCGATAATGGCTTAACATATCGATAAAATTATTTCCTGCAGCATAATGGGCTTGTCCTTTTGATCCCCATACTGATGTGATTGAAGAGAACCCTACAAAAAAGTCTAGGTTAATTTCCTTTGTTAATTGATGGAGAATCCATGTTCCTCTTACTTTTGGGCGAAGTACTTCCTCAAGATTTTTCAGTTTCATCTCCCCAGTAAGTTCATATCCAAAAATACCAGCAGCATGAATAATTCCCCGTAAAGGTGGCATGGAGGTTTTTATGCTCTCAAACACTCCGCTCATTTCTGCTTCGGAGGATACATCTGCGGTAGCCACTACTACTTTTGCCCCTGTCACCTCCAGTTGAGTAATGGTTTCCCTCCCCTTCTGTGAAGCTCCACTGCGCCCCATTAACACTAAATACCTGGCCCCCTTTTCCACCATCCATTTAGCCACTTTCAAACCTAATGCACCATTACCTCCAGTGATTAAATAAGTGCTATCTGATTTTATTTGCACTGGTAAGGTTTTTTGCAGCTTTAAAGGAACAAGGCGAGCTACGAAACGTTTTCCATTTCTCCAAGCTATGTGATCTTCACCTTCTGCATCCCACATTTCTCGCCAGATTACCTCTGCCTCATCCCCTGTAACTGTGGGTGATAAATCGATCATTCCTCCCCATATTTCTGGATGTTCTAGGGCGATGGTTTTACCTAGTCCCCACAGGGGAGCTTGAGCTATCCCAGGAAGCAAAGGTTCTACTCCTGCAGCACCTCGTGTCACTAACCACAGAGTAGGAGGTTTGGCTAATCCCAATTTCACCAAAGCTTGGAGTAAATACAAAGTACTGCCGCATCCTTGTTTTGTGGCCATTTCTAAATCTGCTACTGTGAGTAGATCAGCCTCTACCCCATCCAAGCTCCACAAATGAACCACCCCTGCCAAGGAATGTTTTTCTGTCACACTCCCGAGCAATTCCTGCCACTCTACTGGGTTGATGGGGTTTATCTTCAACTCTTGCTCGTTTAACTGTTCATATTGTTGACCTGAAAATACTAAGGTACAAATTTCTCCTTTACCCCGTAAAAGCACTGCTAAGTGCTGACCTATTCCCTGAGAGTCAGCTAAAATTAACCAATGTCCTGGTTCTAATTCACCTGCTTGAGCTACAATTACAGCTTGCTGAGATAAAAGCCCTTCCTCTTCACTCCCCCCTGAAATAGTTACACTGCTTTCAAACCCCTTTTCCCTTAAAAGTTGCTGCCACTTAGCTCCAGTTAATAATGAGTATGAAGGCCGTAAATCTGGATCAGCAAACCGCCACCAACCTTCTGTTAAACCAAAGATTAAATCTAACCAGCGTAAAGGCGCTGTTCCTTCTAAGAGCACTAAAATTCCTTTTGCTGCTAATAAAGTAGATATATGATCCAATGTTTGACGTAAATCCTGAGTTGCGTGCAACACATTCGCTGCCACAATTAGGTCGAATTGATGTTCACCAAACCCTTGAGACTGAGGCGATCGCTCTATATCTAATAACTTATATTTCACAAAGGGATATTCTCTGAACTTTTCCTGTGCTTTCGCTGTAAATAAAGCCCCTACGTCTGTGAATACATATTCTGTTTGTTCAGGGTTTAGTTGAGGCAGTATATAGGCAGTTGTACCTCCTGTTCCTGCTCCTATTTCTAACACTCGCACTTCACGACCTACTGGCAATTCTTTTAAGGCTGATAATACTGCCTTTTGAACCAATGTATTCATCAACTTTGCCCCAGGAGAATCCTGATATATTTTTGTTGCCTGAGTTAAATCACCCTCAGGAAATAATAATTGCAGTGGGTCACTTTCTCCGCGCATTACTTCTGCTAGTTGTGAACCACAACGCTGCAACATAGTTAGTTCTGCTACTGAGAAAGGATATTGCTCTAATAACCCTTCCATTTCAGTAGCTACATTTTTAACTAATGGTTGTTTTCTTAACAACCATTGTTCGCCTATTTTCTTTAATATATCTACTTCTTCTAGCATCTCCATCATGCGATTTAATAGTCGATGATGTTGGTTAACTATTCCTAATTCTTCTGCTATTTCTTGTGTTGAAAATTTCTTATTTTCCTCAAACTCCCAACCCATTTTGCTTAAAGCTGTCAGCACATATTCAATACTGATACTTTCAAGTTTGTTTAATACTTCGTTGATAGTTGATGGTTGATGGTTGATGGTTGATGGTTGTTTGTCTGTTTCTACCTGCTCTTTAATTGCTTCAGGGGTAAGTAAGTAGTCTGGAGGGGGGAGCTCTTTTTTCTGTAAATTTTGCCACTCTACTTCATATAACCAATTATCTATGGATTCTTGTGCTTTTTCTAATAGTAATGCTTCACGACTAACTTGCTTAAGCTGAAGACCTTCTACTGCTGCAATTATCTTACCATCAACCCCAAACATCAAAATGGTTGATAGTTGATGGTTGATAGTTGATGGCTGATGGTTGATGGTTGATGGTTGATGGTTGGTAGAAACATTGCAGCTTTTAACTTCAACCCAACTGCTAGCTGTTTTATTTTCAAACAAACGCAATTGTTCTATTCTTACTAGCAAATAGGTCTTGTTTGTTTCTTCTAACAATGCTCCCAATAGCTGAAATGCGCTATCTAGTAACACTGGATGTATCTGATATTTTGCTGCTTCCCTGAATAATTTTTCTGGTAATTCTATTTTCCCGAGAACTTCTCCTGTTTTTTTCCGCCACAGTTTTTTCATTCCTTGAAAGCTTTCACCATACTCAATACCGAGTTCTTTATATGCTTGGTATAACTCTGTTACTCCTATTTCTTCTCCCCTTTCCCTTTCTATTTTAATAGGTAAGGTTTCTCCCTCATCTGCCCTCACTTTTCCTACAGCATTAACCGCCCACTCCTCTTCATCTTTTCTGCTATATATCTCAAATTTATACCCCCATTTTCCCTTAGGTTTCAAAATAACCTGCACTATAATTTCTCCATTTTGGGGCAGGATTATTCCTTGTTTAATCTCTACTTCTTCTAAGACTAGCTTCTCGGTTTTTAATACCTCTACTCCTGCTGCTAATGCCATTTCTAAATATACTGTTGCTGGCACTATTGCTCTTCCAAACACTCGATGCTCTCTCAGATATGCTGGCTGATTTTCACTTAAATGACTTTGAAACCTAATTTCCTCTGTCCCTACTAAATCTAATTTTTCTCCTAATAAAGGATGAAGGTTTCCTGAGCTTAGTCTAGTTTTCTTCCCCTGATTTTCTAACCTTTCTATCCAATATCTCTGTCTCTGAAATGGATAGGTTGGTAATGCTACTTTTCTTTTCCCCCACTCCGACTCAAACCCTAACCAATCTATTGCCACTCCCCTAACATATAATTCTCCTAAACTCTCTAACATTTGCTCCCAATTTCCTTTTTGGGGGCGCAGACTTGGCAACCACACTCCTACTTCTTCTGGCAAACAATTTCGCCCCATGCCTAATAAATTAGGTGTTGCTCCTATTTCTACAAATATCTCAACTCCCAACTCATAGAGTGTCTCCATACCCGCTGCAAATTTTACAGGTTTTCTAATCTGTTCAGCCCAATATGCAGCCCCTGCTATCTCTTCTTTTATTTCTTTTCCTGTTACATTGGAGATTAGTTTTATTCTGGGTTCTGAATACTTTATTTCCCTAGCAACTTCCTCAAATTGTGCTACCATTGGCTCCATTAAGGGGGAATGAAACCCATGGGAGACATTGAGTTTTTTGGTTTTTATCCCCTCTGCTGCTAAAGAGGCGATCGCCTCCCTTACTCTTTCTTTTCTCCCTGAAATCACCACACTTTCTGGTCCATTTATTGCGGCTATTCCAACCTCTTCGGCTAATACTTCCCTAACTTTTTCTGCTGTTGCTAACACTGCCACCATCTCTCCATCGGCTGGTAATGCTTGCATTAATTTTCCTCTAGTAGCAATTAATTTCAACCCATCTTCTAAACTAAATACCCCTGCTATACAAGCTGCCACATACTCTCCCACACTATGGCCCATTACTGCCGCTGGCTCAATTCCCCAGGATTTCCATAATTGGGCCAAACTGTACTCTAGGGCAAATATTGCAGGTTGAGTATAAGCTGTTTCATCTATTTTTCTCTTTTCTCCCTCTTCTGTTTCTCGATACAAGATATCCAACAGCGGCACATCTAAATAATTCTCCAACATTGCCGCACAACCATCTAAGCTTTTACGAAATACTGGTTCACTCTCATATAGTTCCCGCCCCATTCCCACATATTGAGAACCCTGGCCTGTAAATAAAAATGCTATTTTGTGGCGCTTCTTCTGCCATATCTTTCCCTTGGTTGATAGTTGATGGTTGATGGTTGATGGTTGGGGGTTGATGGTTGGGGGTTGATGGTTATTGAGTGCCACAAAAGCACCCAGCTTTTCCCGTAATTGCTCAAAAGACTCACTCGGGACAGCCAGTCGCCACTCAAAATGCGATCGCCCCCTATTCGCCGTGAAACAAACATCAGCCAGAGTTGATGGTTGATGGTTGATAGTTGATGGTTGATGGTTGTATAAAATCCTTCTGCCTTCTGCCTTCTGCCTTCTGCCTTCTACTGATGGTTGATGGTTGATGGACACTTCTGGCTCACTTCTCAAAAAAGCTTCATATTTACTTGCCAATTCCCGCAAAGCTACTTCACTTTTTGCAGAAAGAGTAAAAAGATTTAATGGACGTTCCCGATTACCCTCTACTGTTGCCAAACCTGGGGTTTCTCCTCCCGTCAAAGGAGGAGTTAGGGGAGTATAGGGTGCTTCTTCCACAATTACATGACAATTAGTCCCACCAAAACCAAAAGCACTTACCCCAGCAAAACGTTTTTCTTCCCCAGTCTCCCAACTTTGGCACTCAGTAGGAATAACAAAACTTGTTCCCTGAAAAGAAATATAGGGATTTAACTTATTGAAATGCAAATTAGGGGGAATTTCCCTTTTTTGCAAAGACAAAACCACCTTAATTAAACCAGCAATCCCAGCCGCCGATTCCAAATGACCGATATTAGTTTTCACCGAACCCAACCAACAAGGCAAGTTTTGCTCCCTCCCCTCCATTAAAACCGCCTTGAGAGATTTTACTTCAATAGGATCTCCCAAAGAAGTACCCGTACCATGAGCCTCAATATAACTAATTTGACCTGCACTAACCCCTGCATTCAAGAGCGCCTGACGAATTACAGCTTGTTGAGCAGGGCCATTTGGCGCAGTCAGACCATTGGTCATTCCATCTTGATTAACCGCCGAACCCCTAATAATCCCTTGAATATTATCCCCATCCCTCATTGCCTCTGCCAGGCGCTTTAATATTACCACCCCACATCCTTCCCCCCGAACATAACCATCTGCACTAGCATCAAAAGTCTTACATCTTCCATCTGGTGCCATCATCCGCCCTTGAGAAAAAGTAATCGTCGCCTCTGGGGAAAGAATTAAATTCACCCCACCTGCGATACATAGATTTGACTCCAGGTTGTCCAGACTCTGACAGGCAAAATGTACTGCCACCAGGGAAGAAGAACAAGCAGTATCTATAGCTATACTCGGCCCTGTTAAATCCAAGAAATATGATAGGCGGTTAGCAGCAATACTCATAGTAGTACCCGTGCCACTGTAAGCATCTATCATTGAAAAATCTTGATAAATGAGCCGATGATAATCAGCATTACTAATGCCTACAAATACCCCTGTTTTGCTTCTTGCTAGCTGCTGCGGGACAATTGCAGCATTTTCTAATGCTTCCCATGCTACCTCTAATAACAATCTTTGTTGCGGATCAATTTTTTCTGCCTCACGGGGAGAAATGCCAAAAAACTGGGGGTCAAATTTATCTACTTGCGCCAAAAACCCACCCCAACGGGTATTCATTTTTCCTGGTATTCCTGGTTCTTGTTCATAAAAAGAATCAATATCCCAACGTTCTTTTGGAACTTCAGTTATACCATCCACCCCATTGTGCAATAACTGCCAAAACTCCCCTGGGTTACTAGCACCAGGAAAACGACAGCCAATGCCTATAATTGCTATAGGTTCCATTTCATGCTCCTACCGTTTTAATCACTTATGAGCTGGCTCGATGCGACGCATAGTAATGCGCGCAAGGTTCATATTTCCCGTGTGGAAACCAATCATGCAAATGCCAAAGTATTTTTCATATTTTGCCACAACTTCTTCCCCAACCAAATTAACAGCTTCTGCACGATTCTCTTTTAATCTTGCACGCCAAGCTTTGAGAGTTTTAACATAGTCGAAGCGGTCATTTTGCAAAGTCACAATCTCAAAAATTCTTTCAGTAGCTTTAACAATTTCTGCCAAGTAAGGTAAATCAGATTCTGGGAATATTTCCTCGGCAATAAACTTACTGCCTGCTGCTGGAGTTAAATTTTCATAAACAATGGTTTGCAATGACATCCACCCTCCAGGTTTCAACCATTGGTGAGCGCGCTGAAAAAATGTTCTATATATTTCTAATTTCTGGGATGGAGAGATATTCGGTTTAGCAAAATGTTCAAACGCACCGATGGAAATAATTGCATCATAAGATTCTTCAGGACAATGATCAGCCCAGCTCTCTAATTTCACTTCAATTTTTGGCTCATTAAAAGACTTAATCCACTCAACCTGAGCTTCACTTAAAGTTAAACCTACACACTTCTCAACCCCATAATTTTCCACCAGACGTTTAAGTGTTGCACCCCAGCCACAGCCCACATCTAAAACTCTTTTTTTTCCCTCTGCTCTCGCTCCGTTGATCTGAAAATCTATTTTTCTTAACTGCGCTAACTCCAGGGTATCATTTTCTTGCCAAATAGCCGCAGAATAAGTGTTAGTACTATCGAGCCAAAGTCTATAAAAATCGTTACTTTGATCATAATGATACTGAATGGCTGCTGCTGATGCACCTAATTCTTGTATTTTAGGATTATTCATAATATCGTTCCTAGAAGACCATCAACCATCAACTATCAACCATCAACCCATGCTTGACAAATACTCTACCAACGTTTCAATTGTTGGATAATCAAACAATATAGTTGGATCAATATCTTTCTCTAACCAATCTTGTAAATCTCCTGTTAAAACCACTGCTGCTGAGGAATCTAAACCATAGCGCTCAAAAGGAATAGAAATATCAATCTCATCTGGTTCTATTTCGAGCAATTCAGCTAAATATGAGACTAACCAACTTTGAATATCAGCAGGACTAATTACATTTCCTTTAACCTCAACATTGTTATTTCCCAATCCCTCAGATCTGGGGGATATTTGAGTATTTTTACTCTCCATTTATACCTCACGAAATTTTCATTTATCCTAATTTTTTTGGCGTTGCGTTTTTTGAGTCATGAATTATTTTCTTACAAAAACTACTAACCAAACTCACTCCCCACTCCCCACTCCCTACTCCCTACTCCCTACT
>JADQBC010000058.1 GCA_016903655.1 Gomphosphaeria aponina SAG 52.96 = DSM 107014 | reverse complement strand
ATCTCTACTATCTAAAAACCAAGATGCTCATGTTTCAGGTGAAATTTTATAATCATTCATAGTTTAATTTAATTCAATTCCTAAATAAAAGATGTATGATATTTTATCTGATAATCAGTCTTAAAGTCAACACCCCAGTTTCAAGCCCCCCCCCGTTCTACGCAGGGCTGTTTCATTTAAAAATTTGATAATTGTTAAAACCCTTGATATAGCTTTTAGGCTTGAATTTCTGTCATTTCGTCAAAACTTTTAAATTATTAACCTGTAACAACGGGTTTAAACCAGTTGCTACATAGACCAAACCCGCCTGCGCGGGTTAAGTTGGTTGGTGTGTGTCAAAAAGAATTTTATTTAGTTATATAGCAAAGATGGGAATAGTTAGGACATTATCAAAATCTAAAACTTAATAATAGTAAGGGTTTTCCTTCTGCCTTCTGCCCTCTGCCTTCTGCCTTCTGCTATACAATAACTTGTCAGTGTAGAAAATGTTATTACAAATGCCAAATGAAACAGCCCTGGCTTTAATAAGGGGGGTTAGGGGGGATCAGGCTTCTGATAAAAATAGACCAAAAGCTGCGAAGTCCAAACTTAAAATGGTCATCAGTCCGCGCCAGCGTTGGATCAACGATCTCCAACGCTGGCGCGGACTGATGACAGTTTTTCGTAATTTCGCTCTTAGATCTAATGTCCTAACTATTCCACTCTTTACTATAGCGTTCGCGATAGCGTTTCCGAGTCTGATGGAAGCTTGTAGTAAAGCATAAATACTTAAATTAATACTATAATATTTGTCCGCAGCGATCGCAGCGATCGCTGCGGACAAATATTAAGTCTATCGTTTCTTTATAAAAATGGTATAAATTCATAAAACTAAGTTTTGCTATAATATAATAAACCAAAATAAATTTTTAAGAAAAGTTATGAACCAAGTAACACAAGCAGAATTAATTAACAATATGGACAAACTACTCGATGAGGTACTAAAAACAGGTATCCCATTAGAAATTGACAAAAATGGAAAGTTTTTTAAAATTGTTCCCGTAGAAAAAAAAGATAAGCTAAAAAATTTGACTTTTAAACCTGATGTTATTCAAGGAAATCCAGATGATTTAGTTAATATCAGTTGGGAGCAGGAGGTTAATATTGATTTATCTTGATACTCATGTAGTGGTATGGCTCTATTCTGGTTTGACAGACAAATTAAGCGATCTTGCTAAAACTTTAATTAATAATCATGAAGTTTATATTTCGCCAATTGTTCGATTAGAGTTACAATATTTGTATGAGATAAAACGTATTAAAGATGATCCCGATTTAATTATTTCTGATCTTTCCAGTCAAATTGATTTAAAAATATGTAATAAAAATTTTAATAATATTATGAGTATTGCTTTGACAATTACTTGGACTCGCGATCCTTTTGATCGGATTATTACTGCCAATGCTCTGATAGATAACAATATATTACTTAGCAAAGATCAAAAAATTCTTGATAACTATCTGTATGCTAAATGGGAGCAGTAAAACTTACATGAAACTCATGATTGGCGAAGGAAAGGGCGCAACTCAAAATTTATTATTTCTTCTGACTAAAAAATAAATATCTGAGCGCAGCCCCCTTCCTTCGCACTCATCTAGTCAACCATTTTTCAACTATCTGTTATTTGTTTTATGGGATTGATACAAGTGTTTGTCCAGGATAAGTAATTGTAATCACGCCTCCCCAAGTACACATACATTTAGAGGTATCATTAAGAGCAAGAAAATTGTTAATTGTCACTGTGGGAGATCCTGGTATCCAAGGGGCAGGAATTACTGGAACACAAGGCATTGGGGTTAGTACTCCCATAGCGGCAGCAGTAGCTGAAGCAACAGCAGGGTTAGTAGGAGTATTACACATACCAAAAGGGAGAATATTAGTTATTGGAATATGATCCATTATGTTAGCAGCTAGTTTATTTTCTACTATGTGTGGTGTTCCTTTGGGAATAACTATTAAGGAACTTGGTGTTAGTCCAAAAGAGCATTTTAACATTGCTCCCATTACTACTTGTTTTGCCATTTTTTCTTGATAATTTTTGTAAATTTAAGGTTTCAAAACTTTAACCTTAGTGTTTTTTGATTGGAGAGCCAGAATTTTCTCTGATGTTAACTTATTTTCATTTTTGATTAAAAATTCTATAATTTGATCAGCTTTTTCTGTGTTATAAAATGTTGTATTTGAAGCAAACTTAACAATATCATATAATGATTCTTCATCTATTTCCCAAATTGGTGTAGGTCGACTATTGTTGTTTTCGGACTCATAGGCATAATGTGCTACTAAACCAATTGCTAAAGTTACAACAATAATTGCTGAAACCATATTATCATCATCATAGTATAGTTCACGAATCCCTAAATTCTTTTCGGTGTCACTATCGACATATTCAGACAAAGTATCTCCAGAAACATTTTCTTTTTCAATCCACTCCCAACTTAATTGAAGAGCTTCTTTGGCAAGTAAATAACCTGGTTGATCGCTTTTAAGATCATCGACAACCATTTCAGCTATAGTTAAACCAAAAATAGCTTTAATTTTGTCATTTTTGTGTTTCACAAGATCATTAACTGACATTTTTTAACTCCATCTAAATTATTCTTGAATTTTTCCACCTTTAACAACTAATACTTTAATCTTACCTCCTTTTTCTGGACTTCTTCTAAGAGCTACTCCATCTTGGGCTGTTATTTGTATTTTGAGAGTGGGGTACAAATCTGAAAATTGTTTCACAACACCAATCTTATTATTACCTGTATCCCTTAATCCTACTGCACATAGTTCACATAATCCACGATCATTATCTATATGTATAAATAGTGTTTTTCCATCTAAATCTTGATCGGTAAGCCCTTGAAGTTTGATTTTTTCATGAACCTGATTTAAGATATCTTCTTCTGCATGTCTTGTAAATGCAGGATTTTTAGATGGAGATTTTATCTCACGGTTTGGCATTATTTCATCAAGGGAAGGAAGTTTAGCTTCTTTTCTTTGTTGAGGAGAAAGTCCTTCAAAAATTTCGTCCTCTAAACCAGGAATATCAGTTTTTGCGACACCAATAGTTTTTGCTGGTGATAAAAGATTATATTTTTGTCTTAACGATTCAAGTTCTTCTGACATTGAACTACTAATTGTTTCACTAGGGGCAGCGACAACAGGATCTGAATGAGTGATGACTTCATCAGCTACTCCCATTACTCCAGTGGGAATAGAAGGAACAATCGGTTTTGACATTTTCGGCGAAGGAAAGGAAACATTCACCAGGGAATTAATTTTTGTTTGCCCTGAATTAATATTTACCTGTGTTGAGCCTATTTCCACAGTTTGTGATAAGAAATCTACTTTATTCAGGGCTTGCCCAAATATTTGTTTACCATGATTTAATTTGATTTGCGACTTCTCTAAAATAATTGCTTCGGAATCATCTATTTTTTGAGAATGAGGTGAAATAGAAATAGCCAGTTTTTTCCCTGAAAAAGTCACATCTGCTTCTTCAAGTTTTTGATGATATTTTTGCAGTGAACCTAAAACTAAAGGAATGTCACAAGCATGAACTTCTAAAATCATCTCATCATCTTTTTCATGTTTGATATAAATCCCACTAAATTTTTTATCTGAGTAAGTACGAGATAAAATATGCGTGTATAAAACTGCATCTGCCCCAGATTTTACGGTTTGATCTTGTTCATCTATAATGCCCCATTTTTCATCATCTGAAGGTGCTATTTTTACTTTTGTTTCTTCCTCTTTTTCCTCTTCCCATGCTTGAAATTTTCCTGATAATCCTAAGGATACTATCTCATTATCCCCTATTTGACGCTCTGGATATTCTATGTCCAGTTTCATGGTAATGGATGGCAATTCTTCGCCAAAACCTGGTAACTTAAATTCATAAGTTATTGCCTTACAGAGTAGATTTTTCTTTCCCAAATTGATTGTATCTGGTACATATAATAATCTAGTGGGGTTTTGACCTTGAAAATTCTGCCCTTTTTGGGGATTTTCTCCATTATCACCATCAGTTACTAATTCTTTAATCAGCGCCATTTCTTGCCCTTCATTAATACTTAAATCTCGTGATAAAGTGAAAGAGCTATCTAACCATCTATTCCAACTATAACGGTTTGGTAAAAAGGGATAAGATGGGTTCCAAGTCTCATCTAGTTTGGGGATACTTTGGTCTTGTTTTTGTTCCTCAAATAAAATTAATCTTAGGGGTTTATCTGAGTCAAAAGCACCCCAACCTTGTACCTCGGGTAAATGTCTGCTCGCAAAGGCGATCGCTCTGTTTAAAAAATGAAAATTGTTTGAATCTTTGTACCGCCAAATACAAGCATTATCGGGAAATAAAAGCTTAGTTTTTTCTAGAAAATCTTGAGGTGGTTGTTTAAATTTATCCCCTAAAACCTTATTAAAAAAGATCCAGCTATCTTTGCCTTTATGTTTTTGATAGATAAAATAATCTTGTGGTTTTGATTTAAAGTTATTTTCATTAAACCAGTCGGTTAATTCTTTTTTGACCACTAAACCTACTAACTCAAAAGTTCTGGCTTCGGAGCTGTTATAACCTACTAAGATAAATTTTATTGTGATTCCGTTCCATTGAAAATTACCTTCTTCTTCTTGACCAATGTCTTGAAAAAACTCTTTTTTAAAACTCTCTTCATTGGAGAGGTTATATTCAGTTCCATCTAATTTTTCTGATAATTTTAAATAGATTAATGGGCCAGAATTTAGTTTTAAAACTACGGATACTTGACCTACAAAATATTTTTTTCCTTTTACTGTTACCGTTGGCTTATTCATTTATTTTCTGGTATTGAGACATTGAATTTTCAGGAGCAAAATTTTTTATAAAGTACATAAATAAAACATATACTGAAAACTTCTATTAAGAGCAGGAACGTTGTCAATTAATACCGTGGTATAGTCTGGTATCCATCCCACGGGAATTACTGGAACACACGGTACATCAGTGACAGAACAAATACCAAAGGAAGGAATATTAACATGGGAACATGATCCATTATCATTGCTGCTAGCTTGTTCTCTACTATTGTTGCTTAGTAGCATAAATAAAAATTTTAGTATTTTAGGAGCAAATTGATAAAAAAATACTAAAAATAGCCTTAACATATTTTAAATATATTATGACTTTAAAAGTCATGCTATGTATACCTTTTCTCTTTTCCCTTACTATTTTTTATCACATTTTTTTAGGGAAATGATATAAGCGAACAGTGAGTCAAGAGATTGCAGAGGAAAACAATCTGTTTCTCAAAAATATCACCAATGCACGATTTGGTGATTGGACTTTACATCAATAAATACAAGTTTCATCGATAAAATTTATAATAAAAATACAAATTAACTACGTTGTCAAGAAACTATATTTATAGCTTTAACATTTTTCCAACTTGTACCATATTCTATATTATTTACTATCGAAGCATACTCAAGATCTGCTCCATCAAAAACTGCATTAGAAAGATCGCAATCCGTAAAAGATGTACCACGTAGATTAGCATTACGAAAAGTTGCTCCACTCAAGTTACTTTCATCAAATTCTGCTGAACTACAATTAGTATCGTCGAAACAAGCATTTTTTGCCTCTACACCATAAAATTGTGCTTTTCCTAAATTAGAATTTTTAAAGTTTACGGTAATAAATTTAGACTCATCGAAAATAGTACCATAAAGCTCACAGTTAATGAATTTACATCGAATAAACACTGAACCAATAGCAATAATATCTGAGAGATGCATCTGACTAAAATCAAATTCTTCGATGATATATGCTGATAAATCAGCTAGTTTTCCTAGTTTTCCTTCGGAAGTGTGATAAAGACATTGTTTTTCCAGAATAGAGTTTAAAGTATTATGATCTAATTTTATTTTCTTTTCCATTTTATTTTCTCCTGGTTATAATTCAGTTATTACTTCGACGATACGACTTAATTCTTCTTCTGTCAACTCATTATTGAGCCATGTCCATAATGCACGATGGTCGTCCTCTGTTAAATAGCTACTATCGAGTATAACTCTTCGCAAATCTGGTTGACCAGTTTGTTTGTTCGGATAAGAACCAGGAGGATTCCCTTTAGGAGTTGCCTTGTTTCTAAGTTCATCTTTAATTGACTTTCCCGATTTTTTGGCATTAAACTTCCATCTAGCTTCTGATGGTGGAGATGGTGGAGTTTTTACATCCCAAGGTCGCCCCTGAGCATCATAAAATTCAATACCTTCTGGTCCACGTTCGATTGGACCTGGAACTAACCCTTGTGACTCTGCTTCTAATCCTGCCATCGCCTCAGCACGAGTACTTGGCTTAACTTGGTTTCCTTGATCTGGATCTGTTGCTAGGTCGTTAAATCGGGGATCATTTCGATATTTGGTTGGTACATCATTGTTACTGTTAAAAGCCCTATATTTCTCTGGTTTTCCTCCTGGTTTAGCAACTCTACCACTAGATGAACTTCCGAGTGCTCCTGAGCTACTAGAACCTCCGCTAGATACTCCCCCTGTTGCTCCTGAGCTACTAGATTCGTCATCAGAACCTCCTCCTGTTGGTGCTGCAGCAACAGGAACTCCCAAGCCACTACCAACCGATCGCTCTTTTTTCTCATTACCATTAAAGCCATTATTTACTCCAGTAGGTGTACCAGGAATGATCGGTTTTGGCATTTTCGGCGAAGGAAAGGAAACATTTACCAGAGAATTAATTTTTGTTTGCCCTGAATTAACGTTAACCTGTGTTGAACCTATTTCCACATTTTGTGATAAGAAATCTACTTTATTCATGGCTTGCCCAAATATTTGTTTACCATGATTTAACTTAATTTGCGACTTCTCCAGAATAATTGCTTCAGAATCATCTAATTTTTGAAAATGAGGTGAAATAGACAGAGCTAATTTTTCTCCAGAAACAGCTATATCTGCTTCTTCTAGTTTTTGGTGATATTTTTGCAGTGAACCTAAAACTAAAGGAATGTCACAAGGATAAATATCTACAATCATCTCATCGTCTTTTTCATGTTTTACATAAATTCCACTATATTCTTTATCCGAATAGGTAGGGGATAAAATATGATTGTATAAAACGGCATCTGCCCCAGATTTTACGGTTTGGTCAGTTTCATCTATAATGCCCCATTTTTCATCATCTGAAGGTGCTATTTTTACTTTTGTTTCTTCCTCTTTTTCCTCTTCCCATGCTTGAAATTTTCCTGATAACCTTAAGGATACTCTCTCATTATCTCCTATTTGGCGCTCTGGATATTCTATGTCCAGCTTCATGGTAATGGATGGCAATTCTTCGCCAAAACCTGGTAACTTAAATGCATAAGTTATTGCTTTACAGAGTAGATTTTTCTTTCCCAAATTGATTGTACCTGGTACATATAATAATCTAGTGGGGTTTTGACCTTGAAAATTCTGCCCTTTTTGGGGATTTTCTCCATTATCACCATCAGTTACTAATTCTTTTATCAGCGCCATTTCTTGCCCTTCTTTAATACTTAAATCCCGTGATAAAGTGCAAGAGCTATCTAACCATCTATTCCAACTATAACGGTTGGGTAAAAAGGGATAAGAGGGGTTCCAAGTATCATCTAGTTGAGGGATACTTTGGTCTTGTTTTTGTTCCTCAAATAAAATTAATCTGAGGGGTTTATCTGAGTCAAAAGCACCCCAACCTTGTACTTCTGGTAAATGTCTGCTTGTAAAGGCGATCGCTCTGTTTAAAAAATGAAAATTGTTTGAATCTTTGTACCGCCAAATACAAGCATTATCGGGAAATAAAAGCTTAGTTTTTTCTATAAAATCTTGAGGTGGTTGTTTAAATTTATCCCCTAAAACCTTATTTAAAAAGATCCAGCTATCTTTGCCTTTATGTTTTTGATAGATAAAATAATCTTGTGGTTTTGATTTAAAGTTATTTTCATTAAACCAGTCTGTTAATTCTTTTTTAACTACTAAACCTACTAACTCAAAAGTTCTGGCTTCAGAGCTGTGATAGCCAACTAAAATAAATTTTATTGTGATTCCGTTCCATTGAAAATTACCTTCTTCTTCTTGACCAATGTCTTGAAAAAACTCTTTTTTAAAACTTTCTTCATTGGATAGGTTATATTCAGTTCCATCTAATTTTTCTGATAATTTTAGATAAATTAATGGGCCAGTGTTGAGTTTTAAAACTACGGATATTTGACCCACAAAATATTTTTTTCCTTTTACTGTTACACTTGGTTCGCTCATTTTCAGTAATTTTTGTTATTTTTTCTATTTTATACCAAATCCCTAAGAATATAGATATGGTTGGTTCGACTACGCTCAACCACCGCGTGCACTGGTGGTTTCGACTACGCTCAACCACCAGTGCGTCGGGGTGGCGTCGCACCTACTGTGGACGAAGTGTTGAGGCCTTCTCAGCAGCGGAGAGGCAACGCCTTCGACTGCGCTCAGGATAAACTCCGTCGAAACCACCATTAAACAAAAGTAATTATCAATACTTTTCATAAATTTGCTATAATAAATTAATAAATTTGTAAACCTGTAATTATTTGATTTTGAATGTCAAAAGAAATTCAAAAAATAATTGTTGAAGAAAATAATCCTACCCTTTCCTCATTAATTGATGAAGTTAATAATTCTCGTCAAGCAGCAATGATAACAGTTAATAATCAGAAAAAAGCTATTTTAGTATCAGTAGAGGAATGGAATGCAATTCAAGAAACTCTTTATTTACTATCTATTCCAGAAGTAAAAGATGATTTGATAGAGGGTAAAAATACAAAATGGGAAGATTGTACGCCTCTTGAAGAAGTAGAATGGTAATGTGGGAAATAGCTTTAACTAAAAGAGCATTAAAAGATGCTAAGAAAATTAGTAATGCTGGTTTGAAAGAAAAAGTAGATAAATTAATTAAAATCATCAAAATAAATCCTTATGAAAATCCTCCCTCTTATGAAAAGTTAACAGGAGATTTAGCTGGAATGTACTCAAGAAGAATTAACATTAAACATCGTTTAGTTTATCAAGTAGATGAAGAAAAAAAAAGGGTAAAAATTTTAATGATGTGGTCACATTATGAATAGACCTTTTGCAAACATTTTTGTGTATGAGTTAATACCGCAATGTTTGCAAAAAGTTTCTTAAGTTACTTAATAATCATCTCAACTGGGTTAGTACTATTAAGCCCTTCCATATAAAGAACTTCTATGGGTAATTCTGGATCTGATGGAACAATTGCACTACTATCTGTTCTAGGGGCTGTATTTAAAGTTCTTGCAATAGGTGTAGGATAACCATGAACTATTTCAGACAGGTAGGCTAAAATTTCCTTAGAAGGTTTATTTGATGTAGCCATTTCTTGGAGCAAATTATCCATGTATCCACTTAAAGCAATGGATTTAAACGCTCCTTCAGTCACCATTACAAAACCATTAATAGCTCCTGATAATTCTTGACCACTTGGATATGACCAGGCTTTTTCATCCACTGAAATTTGAATTTTGGGTAAATCTTGTTGATGTAATGCAAGAACAGTTCCCATAATTGAATTAGCTACAAATGGTACTGCTGTCATAAATCTTTCTGTTCCATTTGAATTAGCTTGTGTAGCTAACCAATATATATAGCGATCTTTTACTTGACCGAGGGATAATGTTTGCTTGAGAAAATACTTACCATCATCATTTTTGGTGGGATTTTTAAATTTTGGCGACCAACTATTGGTATCTATCCATTTTGTTTTATGTTCATTTTCGTCAGAAAAGTCAAACAAGTGCAGTTGAGAAACTTCGTTACTAAATTGAGAAAATCTACTATCTACTAATCGAGCATGATCGATACTAATTTTTTGTTTCCCAACATTAGAAATTTCCAATTTTCTGTATAAATCTTCTTTATTCTCATTGGAGTCTTTATAAAGACTTTCAATAAAAGGTTTACCAGATTTTTGACAAATATAAGCTGCAAAAAAACCCCTTTTAATCTCTACTTTTTTGGTTCCTTCATCTACATTAAAGTTATAAAAAAACCAAAAACTCTCTAAATTCTTCGTTACATTTACACTTCCAGGACCAGTTTGAACTAATTCGTAAGGCATTTATTTCTCCTTTGTTTAATTTTTCTGCCGTTTTAGAAGATTTAATAGTAAAAGTTGGTAGTTGCGCTTTAGCGCTACAGTAACTTGGGTCAAGCTAGTAAAAGTTGGTAGTTGCGCTTTAGCGCTACAGTAACTTGGGTCAAGCTAGTAAAAGTTGGTAGTTGCGCTTTAGCGCTACAGTTCTTTAATTTTAGACTATGAGCATACCAACACCTTTGGCGCTAAAGCGCAACTACCAACTTTTTATAAGAAAAAGTGGATTAAATCACTTGATTCAAGTTGGGTCTAAAATCAACACTTCAGGCTCAACCACCAGTTTTGTGTATGATATCTGACTATCCTATTCTCTTTCCAAATACTCTGCAAAAAGGTCTTTCCATGGCACTTCAAAAATATACTTTTCTGCCTTTTCTAGACTTGTACCATAGGTTTCCATCATAGGGAAATCGCCTCCTCCTAGGGAACTTGGAGATGAAAATTGGTTGTTATATTCAACTTTCACGGGAAGATTAGCTAATGGGCTTATTGTTGCAAAAGCAGCTTGGCTTACTTCTGGAAATTCCCTGATATTCCACAGTTTTTCATCAAGTACTTGACCAAAGTCTTCTTTGATATTAATTTTATTATCTTCTCGTTTAGCTAAGATCATCACATTTAACCATTTGGTAAATATTAATGTGTCTATTAGCTTACATTTGGAGCTTAACCAAAATTGACGTAATAAATCCACAAGTGCTTGGTTCTTTTTAATATTGATGTCAAAATCCTTTCGGATTTTATTGCTGACAGGAGGTAAAAATTTAGTTACAGAACCCATTGCTATGGAGGAATCTACTAACATTGTAGCTGCACTAAGTAATAAATAACTGTTTTGTTGTTCTTGCCAATCAGTGGTAATGCTTAACTTATCCTTTCCTGGAGTTTCATTTGGGTCAAAAACCAGTAACGGTAATTCAAATTTTTCTGTAGGACAAATTAAGGGTAAAGGGATTTTATCCACTGGTAAAGTTTGCGGACTTACAAATATGGGAATTTGTAGGTTTTTGGCATTGTCATAATCATCAATTAATTCACCTAAAGTATCAGCCATTTTTGTTAAACTACCTGCATCAGCTTGAGACTGAGAAGTTAAATAAACAACTGCTGGGTAATCAGCATTAAAGGAATAGGTTTCATAATCTTCAATATTATATATATCTCCATATTCTCCTACAGTGCTGTTAATTACTACTATCTCCAAGTCTGTACGTTGCATTGCTGCAAAAAAGTTTTTAAGTTCTTCTAATTCTTGAAGATATTTTTTGACATTATTCAGTTTTTTGCAGAGTTCGTAATGATATTGTAATATAGTTGAAATCTGTCTTTTTCCTTCTTCTCCTTCTTCCACTGGATAATATTGGCTTAAGTTAATTTTCTGTAACAATCTTAGTAATTCTGGTTCTTTACTAAGCACTCCATCAAAAATCTTATCGTTATCCACTTCGCCAATATGCTCGACAATATCAACCATTAAGCCTAAAATGTTGCTGAGATCTTCTCGACCTATTTGTGTTGCTCCTTTAGGCGCAGATTGAATATACTCACATAGAAGTAAAGAGCGAAAAGAGCGATTAAAATATGGTTCTGAAGATTCTTCATTTTGATATTTTTCCAAAATTGCATCCATTGATTTTGATAATTGCTGAAAATTATTTTGAGCTGTTTCAGCAATTTTTTTTGCTTTTTTTATTTCATCGGATTTTGGTAAATCCATAATTTCAGGAATATCTAAGTCATGAATTTTATATGTTTTGCCATCAAACTCTATTTTTGCTTCAGTGCTGCTAATTTTGTCTGAATCTTCAATGTTATCAACCGTTAACTCAATGTTATTTTTATTGATGGTAAAACTGCCTATTGTTTGACCTTCTCCGTCTATAACGTTACTTTTAGTATTTGCTGGTAAAGATTCAAAGATGGATGGTTTTGCTGCAACTATTTGTCCATTAAAACTTTTGTTAGTCGCTGTTTGAGTTTCTTGTCGAATATTTTCTCTGCGTTTTATTTTAATATCTTGGTCAATGTTGTCAAAATCAGGCATGGACAAATCTGTTACTACATTAACAGGTCCTCCTGCAGTTTCTTGTTTAAAACCAACATCAATCATACTGCGCAAATCATAAAGATCTTCTGCATTTTGTTTTTCTCTTGTGATTTGGTCTTGATTTTTGAGATATTCTTCAGCAAAACGATTTTTACTTTTTTGGGCAAATTCACTAATAAAGGCTTCTTTAACTTTAATTTTTAAAGTTCTATCCTCTTCATCTTCTTGGGCTTTTTTAATCACAACCTCAATAAGTTTCTTCATATCCAAGTTTTTGAATTTTTCGAGGTCTTTATCTTTTGCTGCTTCTTTATTTAATCGCTCTGCAAATTCTGTGATTTCTGCATCAGTTTCGGTATTTAAGATACTCCGATAATATTTAACAAATAACTGGTTAAATTCATCATTTTCTTTGAGTAGTTGTCCTGCTTTCCCACTAGCTATTTGATTGAGTTTCTTAAAAAGATTTTTGGCTCGTAAGCGCAAAGCTTTAAGCGTTACCGCCCGATCTGGTAGTAACGCTACAAAAATATTGTCCTCAGCTATTTCAGCAAAAATTTGATAATTCTCATCTCCTTCTATTTTATTGGCAATTGTTTCTTCTATTTTTGCTTTTTGAATTAATTCTAAGTTGCGACTACGGGCTTCTCGACTTTCACCACGTATCCTTTTTTCTCCTTGATTTTCTACCCCAATTTCATACATTTTTTGAGCAGCTTGCTCAGTGCTAGTCACTTCCCATTTTGTGTATTTACTTGCTAACCAACAGAAAATACTTGAATGAATAGCTTGAGTTCTTACTAGGCGATGAATTTTATCAGAAGCTTCCATAAAAACGTTATAGTAAGCTAAAAAGTTGCGATCGCCTACTTTTTTACCAATTTGCGGATGGGATATTCCATAATCAGAATCGCTGGCATAATTTTTTAACCAACTAAAAACGCTTGTTTTGGCTATTTTGCTCCAAGTTGTATCTTCTTCTGCTCCATCCAACATTACCCTTTTACATCTGATTAAGGCTTCTGCTAACTGGTTTATTTGTTCTTCAGTATAAATTTTTTCCCCTGAGTTATTTTTAAGGTCATTTAAAAACTTCCGAAAAGCAATTTCTATTTCAGGTTCATCTTGTTCATGGGCGCTTAAATATTGAACAATAATAGAACATAACCCACGTTCTGAATAAATTGTTGTGTACCATTGGGCATCTTCTGCTATTTTATGTTCCAAATGTTCATTAGCTTCTAAAAATAAATAATGTTTGGCTATTTTAAGTAAGCTTTTAGTAAAGTTACTCTTTGTAAAATAAGCAACGGTGTCAAGACTTTCGATAAGTTGCTTAACTACTTCTTTTCCTTGTTCTTGGATACCTGTTGCTTCTTCTCCTGAATAAATCGTACCATCTAACAAAGGACTATCAAATAAAATTGGTTGTGAATTTCCTTTGTCACCTGCATTCAAAGGTGTGTCTAATTCATATTTATTAAAGATTGTGTCGCCAATTGGTAAAATTCCCTTACTAGAGGAACGTAATTCTGGTTTAAGTTTAGCAAATAAATCGGCTACACTTATTTTCCCGTCTTTTGTTCCAGTATTTTTAAATACATAACGAATTTGATCATCTTCACTCCGAAATTTTCCTATTATTGCCAAGGTTTTGTTTGATTTTTTTAGTAAGTCTAATTGTTGTTTTTTTAACATCGTTATCCCTCTAATTGTAAGTTGACAGGTTTTATTTTTTTGTTTCGATTTTTCTTTGATTTCCAGCCATTTGTTAGCTTATTCTGTTCTTAACAATCCCTTTTGTTGGCTTGTTCCTTCTAAACTGTTTATCATTTAACTTGCGTTAAGCTACATAGGGAATGATCCCCCCAACCCCCCTTATTAAGGGGGGCTAGATTTCTGTCTTGCAAAATGTTAATTTTAAATGCTGAACAGTTTAATCTTGTTCAGTTAAATATTTCATCACAAGACGCTCCAAACAACGAATAGATTCTTTTTCCTCCAATGCTTCAGTTAGGATGTCATCTTTGATTGAGCTAGGACAATCTTTCCATCCATATTTTTCTAAGGTTAAATCCAGAATTTGGGTTAAATATTCCAGTTCTTTAATTGGAAAGAAAGGAATCACAAAATCAATGCGATCTAGAAAAGCACGATCTAAAGGTGTCTTTTTTTGGACATATTCTAAACGATTATAACTATTTTTCAGCTCAATATATCTCTCAATTAATGCTCCTCCGTTTTCCTGGAATAATTCTGGTTCTGCTTGACATTGTTCAAACTCATTTTTCACCGCATTTATTTCGGTAAGTAAATATTTCTGCATCGCTATTTCTGTTTCATCCACTGCTCCTTGAAGAATTAATTGTCGCAATTTATCGCTGAAATCATCCGCTAAATTTTTTCGATAAGTTTTACCTTGATTTTTCTCATAAATTTCCTCAACCTGTTCTTGTCCTTGATTGGTGGTCATTATAAAAATAACCTGAGAAAAATAAACAATTTTACCTTCTGCATCTTTCCCCTCTCCTTCTAGAATACTCAACAGAATATCTTGTATGGAAGCATCTGCTCGATCTATCTCGTCTAATAGAATAACACAAGAGGGCCGTGATCTAACCAGATCATAAATAGTTTTCGTAGAACGATAGCCAACATAACCTGGATCTGCTCCCATAAAACGAGTTCTGGCGCTTTCAGAGGAGTATTCTGACATATTAAAGATAAAAAAGGCTTCATCTCCCAGACCCAAATGAACTGCTAATTGTCTCCCTAAATGGGTTTTACCCACTCCTGGTGGTCCCACAAAAAGAAAGCGACCGCGAGGCGATTTCCGTGGGGGACGTTTAGCCATGATTTGTAGTATTTTGCAAACCTTTTCTACTGCGGCTTCTTGGGCAATAACTTGTTTTTTGAGGGTTTCTTGTACTTTTTGATAAAATTCCTCTGGATTTTTACCTAATATTTCAGTACTAATTGATTGCTCTTCTGCAATATGCTCCCATAAGTCTGCAAAGAGAATTTTGTCTAAAGGTGGATATTTGAGGTAAGCTATGCGGTTGATTGCTCTATTTACAGTACTTTCAGCTAAATGTAATGCAATTTCTGGAAAAAAACGACCTGGATATCTTTCAGAAGCTGAGTTAATTAACAAAGAACAAAATTCATCTTTTGAGTTCTCAAAATTTAGTCTCATTCCCGAACGAAAAATTAATTGTTCCATCTTTTGAGAAACAATTTCTAAAGTTACTTTGGGAGATAGGGGTGATAAAGTATAACTTTGAAGATGTTCAAGTAAACTTGAAGTTAAAGCTATGTCAGTTCGACAAATTAACACAAAAGTTCGTCCCTTAGTAGATAAAATCCCACCAAAAAGACTCATAAAAATTTCGTGAACTGAAAGAGCTGAATTTAAAAGCACTTCAAAACTATCAAATATAGGAATCACTTGAGGATTAGCTTGAAGATATTGATATAAGCGCTTTAAACGAGTTCGATTATCTTCTTCTGAATAAATAAAATCTTTTTGTTCAAATAAAATAAAACGAACGTTACTTAATAAGCGATCGCCTGATTTCTGCCAACGCGCAAGAGCATTTTTGATTAATTCTCGTAAAAAACGAGATTTCCCCACCCCTTGATATCCTTCTAATAAATAATGTTTTCTTTGACGAATTGCTAGGGATAAAAAACCATTATGTCTCTCAATATCTTCCTCACGACCTAAAAATGGTAAATCATTTTCTTCTCCTATCCACTCAGCATCAATTAAGGTTCCAAAACCTAATTCAGCCACTTTTAAATCTGAGAAATCTGGCATTAAATAAAGAGTATCAACTCCTCTGGTTTTACAAATCTTACGGCATAATTTTAAAAATTTATCTTCAAAATCTCCTTCTAAAAGCCAGTAGATTATATTATCCGTTAATCTTTGTTGTTGAGAATGATTATGAATAAAACTTTCATAGTCACTTACAGCTTTTTCTAGATCATAACTAACTAGAAAATTGTTTTCTTGGGAGTTAGTAGGAGCGATCGCATATTGTCTGATTGCTGATTCTAAATCATTAATAACATTTGCAATTGGATTATTTTCATTATTTGATTGAGCTTGATAACGATAATTTTGTTGAAGACAATAAATTAGTACATGAGCTAAAGTCCCAATTTCTCTGGTAGTTTTTTCATTAGCTTGGTTAATGCTAGTTTGAAGAAGTTGACGTAATTTTTCTCTGGACATAATCATTATTTAGTCTATTAGTTTTTACAATGAATTGTTTTTTGATATACTAGAAAACCGCATATTTTTATCTTTCCAATCAATTCTAAGCCCCTTTTCACCTAGATAATCTCGTCCAACAATAGATTGTTGAATGATAAATCCACGTTTATTGATAAAATTTAACCATATATCCCAAGGTTCATTAAATATAGTACTATGCCAATCATTCCACCAACCAAAAATATTGTTAAAATCCATAATTTTCTGTTGGCGATGCCCGTAAGGGCATGGCCTGCGGCCATCGCTATTCAAACAATTAAATAATTCCCATAAAAAGTGATATGGACCAAAATTAATTGACCTAACTGGATCTAAAAATCTATTATTTTGCTGGGGAATAGCGATTAATACTGGTGATTCTGGTACAACGTGACTTTTACTAAAATAATTCAAAAAATCAACATCATCAAATGTAATTAATTGATTTTTGTTGTTTTTTATCCGCCAAAAATTATCATAGGGAAATTTTTCTACAGATTTTTGAATTTCAGGAGTTTGAAATACTTCTACTAGAAAAGAATAAAGGTTATTAGATTCAAATACAAATTGAGGATGTTGACTTAACAAAGAAGTTAATGAAAGATTAGCTAGATCATTTACTCCAAAAGTTACTAAACCTTGATTATAACGATAAGGTCGAGCTACTGAAGGTGACGGAACAACATCTACTTGATTCTGGTTGTTTTTCTTTTCTGTTTTTATCCATTTTTTGAGCCAATAATCAGCTAACCAAAGTTTATTTGCTTGAGCATCTTTAGGAGGTTTCCAACTAACGTTCCAACTAGCAACTAATTTTTCTGGCTCCCGATTTTTGCTTTCAATATTTTGAGAAATATTTTGATAAGCATAAAATTCACCTCCAAGTAAATCTAAAATTAAAAAAGGTTTCCAAGCTTGATAATATTGAGAACCTAAAATAAAATATTCAATCATACTTAAATTCTCATTATTAATTTTCCTCCCTTGACGTTGTTGCATAGTTTGGTTAAATTTAACTAAAAAACTAATGCGTAAATCATAACTATCATTAATGTGGGGTTCCACTAATATTATAGCAGATGGATCGATAAATAAACTAAGTGATTGAAGAGCAGTTTTTGTATTTAAATTATCAAAGGTAATTTGGCTATTTTTGATGTGTTCTATATCATTTTCATCTAGAGTAAGGTTTAAAATTACTGGATTTAACCAACCAGCAGCATAATATCTATCTTGGCGATCGCCTACTATATTTGGTTTCCATTCAATGTCGATAATTTCTTCAGCAACCCCTTCATCACTTTTGACTTGTCTAAAAAAAACTCCATTGACTGCGCTTTTTTTACTAGCTAAAGATTGAGGAAATCCCAATTCTTCTGGTTCAATAACCTGATAGCGATAGGTTGCATTATAATTGTTAATATCCCGAAAATCTATCAGCTTTTTTCCTTGTAAGGTTGGCAAATATAACAAGTTTTTCGCTTCAAGTCTATCAGCTAATCTATCCAATGTTGAAAGATCTTCTTGGTCTTTAACATAATATTTATTAGCTTGCTGTTTATTTTTCCAAATACAGATAGTGGAAAGATTTGCAGATTGTGGATGAATTAATTTTAGAGACAATTCAGATTCTTCACTTCTCTTTTCCAAGGTTTTTACTGCTTCTCCCAAAGGATCATTATTAGACCTTAATCTGGTAGAAAATGAGTTTTTATTATAATTGGGAAAGAAAAACTCCCATTCTGCTTGTCTCTTTGAAGCTTGATAATTGGTGTGCGAAACAATAGTATAGCCTAACATTTTTTTCTTGGTAAATTGGACATTGCTTAACTTTAAATTATTCTGTTTCGTCTGAGAATAATTCTGTTTCTAATAATTTATCTATATTTTTAATAAAAAGTTCCTTCCACTCATCAAGTTCCCTTGTCCCAATAGAAGTTAAGTTTCCCCAAATAACATCAGTATATGAGCTAAATGAATCATTTAACCATTGTAAATCCTCAATCCACTTCGATGTTCGTAAGTACTCTACCCTTTCCAGTATAAATAGCAATTTACGTTGTCGTTCATAGTCTTTTAACAGATTATTATACTCATTGGTTTGCAAAAAACTAAATTTTTGGATTATTGCTTCTGATAAATTGTTTAAGCTATCTTTATCATTTTTTACCTTATTAAATATTTGATTGTAAATGTTGAAAGCAGTTTTTAACTCTATTTCTATTTCTTTTCCTCTGCTATCTAGATCTCTGACATTTAATAATAACCACTCGGGGCTTAATTTTATTTGTTGATAGTCATTGTTAAAACCCTCTAAATTATTTTTATCTGACTCTGTTTTATAACCCTCCATAATCTTAATTAAATTGTTAATAGCATTAGCAATTTTTTTTATTGTTTCTAATGGTTCTTTTTTGAAATTTTCAGTATTAAAATTGTGTAGTTCTAAGATTTTTAACAAATATTGTGCAGCATATAAATTACTAAATTCTCTCTTTTCATAAAGATTGTTAAATTTCCGCCAATTTTCTAATAAAATTTCCAGCATGTCAAGTAATAATTTTTGTTGTTGCTTTAATTTTTCATCCAAATGTCTGATTACATTAATTTTAATTTCATCAAGTTCTACTTGAATTTTGTCAGAACTGTGTCTTTTGACTAAGATAAACTGTGAATACTTGGGTTTGTTCGGATATTTAGGTAAATAATTGCTTAACAGTTGACAATACTTTTTTGCCTCCTCGAAATTAGTAAATTGACATAATCTCTCCAAAACTGTTTGTTCGGGAACGCTTCCTTGAATTAAACTCCGATCTGAGTGGTCAAATTGTCCAGATTGAATCAGACACAAAGCACTTGTAATATTTAAAGCATCGGCAAATAAAAATTTTTCTTTTATTGAAGCTTCAAATGCTTCATTCCTTTTGGCAAGATCAATTGCTTGAAACTGTTTAGGTAATTGTTCTATTATTATTTTCAGACTATCTTTATCAATTTTTAGTCTATCTTTTTCTATCTTATTTTTATTATAATCAGATATTCTTTGGAAGACAATATTTTTTACTTCCTCTGTTACTTCTTCATATTCTCTCTGTTTTATAAAATTTTTGACAATGGGAGACTGTAAGTTAAATTGCCAAATCTCATCATAGTAATTTATCGTTTCTGGTATGATAAATTCTATTTCTTTTAAAGGAAAATCTTCATTGTTACTTTTTTCTACAGGAACACCAAGTTCTTTCAAATTCACTTTTAGTAATTTATGTAAATCTCTCCTAATATATTCTTTTTCTGTGACGAAATTTTTTAAAGTATCTTCAAGCTCTTTAAATCCAGAATTTAATGACAAAATAGTTTCTACATCTATCTCATTGTTCTTTTCATCAATTTTTTTCTTAATCTTGCTAAAATATTCTTTCATTTTCTCCGAATCTGGAGCTTTATTTAATCTCTGTAAAATACCTTTGCTAATTTCAATAAAATTTGTAATTTCTGCTTCGTTACAAAATAGATTTACTTTCAGAAAATCATTTTTAAGTTTTCTCTTAAATTCTTGTTGATAATATTTTTCAAGCTCTTCAGAAGTAGCTTTAATGAGAAAATGATTAAGATCGCTCCATAAATTTTGTAAATCGGTATATTGTCTGTCAGGATTGAACAAAGAAGAAGTATACATAAAACTCAAATTGGTAAAATTTGCATTCAAGAAACTACTAATTATATTTTTTACCCTTTGGAGATCGCTATCTAACTGAGCGATAAAGGCTAAATTATTACAACAGGCTTTTGTTTGATTTGCTATTGCTAAAACATCATTGTTTTTTACTTCTTTTTGATAACGTAAAGAGAAGAAATTAAATCCTTTACTGAGTTCTACTTCTGAATTTAAATAGCTTTTAAATTCATCTAACATTTCTTGGTCATATTCTTCTTGAGCTTGTATATTGGCGAGCAATTTATCAGACTGATTAAAAATAAAGTATATAGGAATATTCCGATAACGTTCATCTTTTTTTTCTAACCCTTCAAGTAAATTTACCAAAGAATCATAGCCTTGTAAATTATCTTTTTCTTCTGGAGAAAATACTAAGACAATTGCAACGGGTAAACGCCTCTCAAAATATGCTTGTAAAGATTGCCATTTGGTAATAGTTGAATCTTTTATTATTATCTGAGTGTCTTCTATTTTATAAAAAGTAAATCGACAGAGATTACGAACTTTTGAATGTAGATAAATCAAATGATTTTCTTCTGCTTCTAGCTCTTCTTGTTGTTCCCATTTTTTTCTATTTAGTTTCTTTTTTTCTAAACTATCAATATACTCAATTGATAATGGTAATTGTCCTTGCTCCTTTGTGCTAAAGTATTCCATAGCTTGGAAAAAATATGTTTTTCCTACTCCAGAAGCACCGATGGTATAAACAAAATTATCTGTTCCATAGGGTGCAGGTAGTTTAATTGCTTCTGGTTGATGGTATTCATAAAACTTAAAATCCAGTTTTTCTAGTAAAAACAATTTCATTAATGGTGCGGTTGAACCCCAATAACGTAAAAGTCGATCTAGTAATTCTTTTCCAGTTTCTTGTCCCACTTCCTGGATAAATTCTTCTTCTTGTAAAGAAGCGATCGCTTTTTCAACCACTTCTTCTAAGCTAATCAGAGCAAAATGATTTACAAATCTGTATAAATAAAGAAACGCCCGAGTAAATTTTCTTTGTAAATCACTATTTTCATTGTTCCTATTTCCAAAAACTTCATCTAGTACCACTGAAAAATTATTTTCTTTTGCTCTACAATAAATTGCTGCTTTAGTTGTTTCCAATTGACTTATCAAAGCTTCTTTTTCTTCTTCAACAGGTATGGTGTTATTTGGATATAAATATACATAAAGATTAGACATTGAATAGAGCAATTTTCGCTGCAATTGCATTTCTTGCTCGTTTTCAATCCACATTAATTCTCTTAAAATTTCTTGTATATATTCTTCCCATAGTTTAGGAGCTGTAATTTTTTTTGCCAGTAAAATCTCATCAAATTGGTTGTTTATTTGACCAACAAAATGCCTAAGAATATTTCTTTCGCGCTGGTTTTTGTACTCGCCTTCTTTTTTCTCGTATATATCCCATAAATCTAGAAAAAAACCTCTAGTTGCTTCTTCTCTTGCTTGTGCAAAAACTTGCCAAATATCATATAAATGATACAATTCATTATTTTTGATTCCGTATTCTAATATTTCAATATAATTATTGCGTTGCTGGTATTGTTCTTCAGGATTTTTCATAAATCCTGGATTATCAGCTATAGCTGAGTTGATCTTCTGAATTAAATTTTGGCATTCTTGAGCATTTGTAATCAATTTTTCAGTCATAATCTATTTTTCCTAAGCGTTAATTAATTCTACTTTTTTTATTATTTGTTCTGGAGCTGCAATAAACAAATAGTTGTTGGGATCTAACAAAAGTTTATATCGACGATTTATCTGTGGATTTTCATTTTGGGCTTGCTCTTTTAGAGGTATTAAAGTTTCTGTGCTTTTAATATTTTCTTCCCTGGTAAAAATAAAAGCCACATTGGTTGGTTCTACATTAAATTCAACTACTACCTTTTTACCTTCTTTTTCTGGCAATTGATAGCGATATAAATCTCGCATTATATCAAACCTTTTAGGATAACCTTTACTTATCAAAAGTTCTTTTTTATTTGTCTGTAATTTTTTAAATAAGTGTGAAGTAGAAGCCAATAAATAGCTGAGTTTTTCTATAAAAGTTTGTTGTTCTTGACCTGTTTTTACCTCCATCTCTAAAAGTTCATCAATGGAATCAAATATTTCTGGTTCTATTTTGTTCCCGTTAATTCTTGCTAATTGTCTTTCTAAAGCACGTCCCATAAGATTTTTACAAGCTTCAATTTGTGACTTTGATTGATGATAAATTAATCTATGATAAAATCCCGTAGCTGATTTTAAAGTTAATATAGCAGTATCTATAAATTTATCTACTTGGGTATTTTCAGCAAATAAGTTTAGTCTTTCAAGGCGATCAATATATTCCCCAGCATCAATATTATTCTCCCCCACTGCAATTATTAACTGTTCTATATATTTATCTACATACTTTTTTAAAATTAAAACTATTTCCCACAACTTGCTTGTACCGTTAAGTTGTAAAATTGGAGGTGTTAGTTCAAATTTTCTGTTATTTTCATTACCAGTTACCCGTCCCAATTCAATCAAAAAAGGTTCTGTTTCTTTGTTTGATTCAATTTCTGGAAGATCCCATTTAAAATCAATTTTATAACCATTATTCTTATAGGATTGTGAATCTTTTGCTAAATAAGCTACAGCAAACAAAATTTTTCTTTTTTCTGCTTGTTCTATTTTGTTCCTACCTTGAATAATAAAGGGGTATCCTTGTGAAGAAATAACTAAAACATTGCTCACGAATAAGTTATCATTTTCCCAATCAAATTGATTCCAAGAGTTAGAACTTGAGTTACAATCAATTTCTGAAGGGGCAAAAAAACCGAAATTTTTGCCTGCGATGCAATTCCAACGAAAACTTTCTATTGAAACCCTCGCCAATGCGTATAATTCTTGTTCAGAAAGGATTTGACCGTTTTCAAATTTTGGTACTTTAAAAACCATAATCAGGAATCAGATTTTGATTGTCATTGGTAAGAATTACGCAGTTTGTACGGAAAATCAGGCTTTGAGATTTCTTCTCCTGAGGGAGACACTTCTCCTAAGGCTTCCGCTTCCGCTCGCAATGACAGAAGTGCGTTTTCTCTGCATAAGTCCTAATTCTTTTATCATAACACTATTATTTTACTTTTGCTTTTTAAAAACATAAAAATTTCTAAAAAAGACCAAAAGCTGCGAAGTCCAAACTTAAAATGGTCATCAGTCCGCGCCAGCGTTGGATCAACGATCTCCAACGCTGGCGCGGACTGATGACAGTTTTTCTGCTGTAGGTCGAGTAGTGGAACCCTTGGGATTGCCCGCATAAAGTCCAGATAACTCAGGATGAGCGATCGCCAGTGGAAGTCGTACTTGTACGTCGTACTTGAACCTCAACCAGACTTATCCCTCTTCTGTCACTTTCGGAACACTGCTGCAATTCTGAGTGGGTGACAACCGCGTTAAACTAAGACCTGTATATGTTTCATCGCCCTCAAGCCTCTTTGATAAAATGGTAGCTAAAAAGATGACAAAGGGCCTAAATAAGATAGAGTAAAAGTTTTACAGCGTAGTCCTTCGTGTAGCGTCTTTGCCAGGAGAAATAACCGTCCTAACCATCTCCCTCACCTATCTCTCCTCTTCTCTGGGAACAAGCGACCGTTCCGTAGGAACGGCAGCCTGCGGCTATCGCTGTATGCCTTGAACCAATTGCGATCCAAAAATTAGGCTTTATTTTTGAGTTTCTGTTAGAAACTTAAGCAGCGATCGCTGTCTGGGTAAAACTTTTAAAATTCAGATAATGCAAGGGTTTTCCGAGATTGACAGAAGAGGGCTATTCCTCTAAAGACTTAGATAAAGAACAAATAAATTTCAATAAAACTTCAGAAAAAGAAAGAATTATTATAGAACATATTAATCGAAGATTAAAAATATTTAAAATATTATCTAGTAGATAGAGAAATAGACATAAAAGGTTTGGACTTAGATTAAATTTAATGCACCGAATCTATAATTTTGAACAGAAATACAATGTTCTGTTATTAGAAAAAAAATAATTTCGCACTCATGTCTATTATATTACGGACTAATCAGGTGGTAGAGAATAAGGAGTACTACGGACGTTTTCTTTTGTTTGTCGAAAATTCATCCCCACCCAGGGATGGGGAATTTTTTTCGACATTTGTGTTAAATTAATTTAACACCGATAAGCTAAAGCAAAACGGGCAATTCCTGCTAAATCAGAAAATATTTGAATTTGCCGATAACTACCTTGCTCTTCCAATAATAAAGCCACTTTTTCTGCTTGTCCAGCCATCATTTCAATCAACCAAATGCCTCCAGAAACAAGATAATCAGGAGCAGTTTGAATTAAATAACGAATATGTTCTAACCCATCTTTTCCCCCATCAAGTGCTAATAATGGTTCATGTTTAGCCACTTCTATTTGCAGTGTAGGAATAGTAGCTGTAGGAATATAAGGGGGATTAGATACCATCCCACTTACTTTACCTTGAAGAAATTCAAGAGGTTCCCACCACGAACCTTGATAAAATGCAATTCTTTCTGCCAAACTCGCAATAATTGCATTTTCCCGAGCAATTTCCAGAGCATCTCCCCTAGAATCCACCCCATAAACCCTGGCATATGTGAAAATTTCTGCAAGTCCGAGAGCGATCGCCCCACTGCCCGTACCTAAATCCACCCAATTCCCCGAACTAAGATCTTGTCCTGAACTTTCCTTGACTGCTTGAAGTACTAAATCAATCAAACATTCAGTTTCTGGGCGAGGAATCAAAACAGCTGGAGTTACCTTGAGAGTAAAATGTCGCCAGTGGGTATAACCAACCAAATATTGGAGCGGCAAACGTTCCACCAGTCGCCGCCCCCAGAGTTTATTTATTGCCGAAAGTGATTGTTTTAACTGAATAGGCGATCGCCCCTGACCAGACAAAAGACGGAGTGAGAGAGTATCCACCCCTGCTGCTGCGTGCAGTAGCCAGTCCACCTCTGCAGGTAGCACTCCTGCCGCTTTAGCCGAGGCGATCGCCTCACACCGCCATAAATACAACTCTTCTTCCGCTATTTGGTGCGACACTCTACCTACCTTATGGAGTTGCTTGACCTGCTGCTGGTGCACTTTGACCTTCTGGTTGTGTCGAGCGGACAAACTCGATGGACTCCTGCGATGGCCAGAGTAAAATCTTCGTTAACATTTCATCATCGCTCTCCTGCAATGTAGTCATTATACTTTCTAGCGCCACTACTTCGATCTTAATTGTTGATGCTATATCTGGTTTATCCTGCTTAAATTGCTCAAGCATTGCATCGAGTTGTTCTTTCTCAAAGAAAAAAGGAATAACTTCCTGCTCATTTTGTTTCAGAGTTAAATAGCCCTGTTGC
>JADQBC010000064.1 GCA_016903655.1 Gomphosphaeria aponina SAG 52.96 = DSM 107014 | reverse complement strand
TTTTCTTCAATATTTATGACGATTAGAGGGCGCTAAAGCGCAACTACTAACTTTTTTTTTGCTCGTAGTTGCGCTTTAGCGCGCCCTCTCAAGATTTATTCCCGCATAGTTAACCTTTTTTGCTAAAAATAAAAAAATTATGTGAACACCAAATGGTTTATAGTCTAGAGAAGAGAAAAAGAGGATCCCCCACCCTTGCAACACAGTAGTAGGGCAATGCCTACCCTATGAAATTGTAGAGGTTGCAGAAAAGTTTATGTATGCAAATTGCTACAATAAAACTCATTTACGATAATTCTTGAGAATTATTATTGAATTTTAGGCGGCTGCGATCGCAAAATCTATCGAATACGTAACAATTGAGGGATTACTAAGCAAAAAAAAGTGTGGCGTAATTTAATACACCACACTTTTTTTATCAACTATTTTTGAACTAGAAAATAAAGTTAGCTGCCCCCAGCTCATTAATAGCAACGTTTTCAAGAACTATCTCACTGTTTGGATCTATGCCAAAACCAATGATAGGATTACCTTTTATGAACACATTACTTCCATTTTGGAAGAAAGCACCAAGAAAGGACATTTCAGTTCTCCAACCACTAAAAACATTATTCGGATCTGGAGAAACATAGCCAAAAGCACTGAAATCAATTTGATCTTGTTGAACATTAAAATCAGTGATTACATCAATAAGTCCACCCCTTAAATCATCTGTCGGGGAAAATACAAAACGATCAGCACCTTCACCACCAGTAAGATTATCCCTGCCTCGATTGCCGATTAATGTATCACTTCCATCACCGCCATTAATGCGATCGCTGCCACTACCACCAGTTATGAAATCATTACCTGCTCCTGCATCAATGCGATCGTTTCCTAAATCACCATCGATTAGATCATCTCCTTCATCCCCAGTAATGGAATCATTTTGTGACCCCCCGTCAATTACATCATTTCCTGCCCCACCACTAATCGTATCTTTCCCTGCATCCCCAGTAATGGTATCGTTTCCTTCATCCCCACTCACAAGATCGTCTTCCGATCCTGCTGTAATGCTATCTTCCCCTGCACCGCCCAAAATGGTATCAAACCCTGCCCCCGCATTTATGATATCATCTACCGCATCAACAAGTATATCTGTGATATCATCTCCCGCAGCTATGAAATCGTTTCCTGAACCTGTAACAATCGTGTCATCTCCTGAACCTGTAACAACGGAATTATTTCCGTCCCCCGCATTAATTGCATTATTTCCCGAACCACCATCTATAATATCACTTCCTGAACCTGCTGTAATCCCATCATCTCCTGAACCACTAGCAACGAAATTATTTCCACCCCCCGCATTAACGATATCGTTATCTGCAATTAGAATATCATATTCTAACCCGCTAGTAATGGAATCATTTCCCGATCCCGCATTAATGATATCGTTTCCTTCATCCCCAGTAATCGTATTTTTTCCTTTCCCTGCATCTATGAAATCGTCCCCTGTCCCACCAGTTATTTTATCAGCCTCTGTTCCACCGGTTATGCTGTCACTTCCAGTACCACCATTGATAGTATTTCTCCCAACTCCACCATCAATAACATCATTCCCTGCCTCTCCTTCTAGCAGATCGTTATCACTACCACCATCTATAATATCATTGCCATCACCTCCATTGAGTGTATCATCTCCTTCATCTCCTCTGATCGTATCATTTCCCCTTTCACCCAAAATCTCATCAAAACCTTCTAGACCCATTAAGGAATCATTGCCTTCTCTGCCGAAAATTTTGTCATTTCCACTACTTCCAGTTATTTCATCGTTTCCTGGTGTACCGATAATAAAAGAACCAGCCATTTTTTTCTCCTTATGTTAAGCGAGTTTGCTTTTTTTCAATGCCTCAATGATATACTAACTACTTTTTTTTGTCAAGTCTTTTCTTGATATTTTTTGAACACTTTTGATTGTTTGTACTGAGTTTAGTTTCAGTTATTTCTGTCTCCTTTTAACTTGTTATCTCAGTTTCCTAGCGATCGCCATCTGCTAAAGCTGGTGTCTATTTTTACTAGACTCACTCGTTTAATAGCGATCGCCCGCCAGTTCTCCTCAATTTCCTTTTTCCCACAAAAATACTTTGTAGTTTTTACACTACACTTTGATTTCTGATTAGAAAATAAAATTAGCTGCCCCCAGCTCACTAATGTTGACGTTTTTCAGTACTATCTGGCTGTTTGTATCATCCCCAAAACCAATAGCAGGATTACCTTTAATAAACACATCACTTCCTGCTTGGAAGAAAGCACCCAAGCTAGACATTGCAAATGCCCAAGAACTATAATCACCAATAGGCAGTGGATTAATATAGTCAAAAGCACTCACATCGATCACCTCTTGGCTAGCATTAAAATCAGTGATCACATCATTAAACCCAGAAGTTAATTCACCTGTCGGGGAAAATATAAAAGTATCCGACCCTGCACCACCAGTAAAAGTATCCCTTCCTACATTCCCGATTAAGATATCACTTCCATCCCCGCCATCAATGCGATCATTCCCAGTACCACCATCTATAGAATCATTTCCTGCATCTCCAGTAATAACATCTCCTCCATTACCACCAGTAATGGAATCATTTTCTGTCCCCCCATCAATTACATCATTGCCATCACCACCAATAATGGAATCATTTCCCGCATCCCCAGTAATGGAATCATTTTCTGTCCCCCCATCAATTACATCATTTCCTACACTGCCATTAATTGTATCCCTTCCTGAACTGCCATCAATTATATCCCTTCCTGCACCCCCATTAATTAAATCACTTCCTGCACCCCCATCAATTACATCATTTCCTGCCTCTCCAGCAATTGTATCTGTACCACTACCACCATCTAGAGAGTCATTTCCCACACGTCCATTTAAATTGTCGTCTCCTCCCGCTCCTTTGAGTGTATCTTTTCCTTCATCACCCACAAGCTGATCATTACCCCTTAGACCCAACAACGAGTCATCACCTTCTAGTCCTATTATTACGTCATTGTTATCAGTCCCTGTAATTGTGTCACTCTCTGAAGTACCTATAATAAATGCACCAGCCATTTTTCAACTCCTGATTTATGTAAACTCTATCTGTACCTACTGTACACTGACTTTTCATTTTTGTCAAGTACTTTCTGAAATTTTTTTTTTTTACACCCCATTGTTTCTACTTTGCATAGAGTTCATTGGGTTGGCCATCACCGAGATTGTTGTTTCGCGGCGAGCGCCTGTTCTCATCCCCAGCCTGTCAAACTGGTTTGAGTTGCAACTTGGTTGAGCAAAAAAACTTACCAGCCATTTTTCAACTCCTGATTTATGTCAACCAACTCTGCATCTACTGTACAATGACTTTTCATTTTTGTCAAGTACTTTCTGAAATATTTTTTTTTACACCCCATTGTTTCTACTTTGCATAGAGTTCATTGGGTTGGCCATCACCGAGATTGTTGTTTCGCGGCGATCGCCTGTTCTCATCCCCAGCCTGTCAAACTGGTGTGAGTTCCAACTTGGTTGAGCAAAAAAAGAGAGCTTGTTGTTTGGCGGCGATCGCCTGTTCTCATCCCCAGCCTGTCAAACTGGTGTGAGTTCCAACTCGGTTGAGCAAAAAAAGAGAGATTGTTGTTTGGCGGCGATCGCCTGTTCTCATCCCCAGCCTGTCAAACTGGTGTGAGTTGCAACTTGGTTGAGCAAAAAAAGAGAGCTTGTTGTTTGGCGGCGATCGCCCATAAAAATAACCCCTCTCGAAAAAAGAGAAGGGTTATATCATTATCAGTGTTAAACTATTTTCAGCCACCAGCAACTGCGGGGACAATACTCACTTCATCCCCATCGGCGAGAGTAGTTTCTGTCCCTTGCAAAAAGCGAATATCTTCGCTATTAACATAAAAATTCAAAAAACGCCGAGGTTTTCCTTCTTCATCACACAAACGATCTTTAATTCCTGGAAAATTCTTTTCCAACTCATCAATTAACTGGCTGACATTGCCCCCAGTACATTCAATAGTAGCTTGATTATTGGTATATTTTTGCAGGGGAGTGGGAACTAAAACTTTAACTGCCATCTTTGCTAATTATTAATTGTTTTTTGAGTAATAGTTTCGTAGTAATCGCTTTCGATTTACATCAGGAAGCACCTTGGTGCTTCCTAGGAGTTAATGGGAAATTAAACTAAAACTTGTTGCCATTCGAGACGCTCTAAAGTGCGAGAACGTTCTAAAGCACGCTCAAAACTATCTAATTTTGGCTCAATAATTAGAGGTTCGCCAATGTAACCTTGTACAGCTTCCTGAGTTTTCAGCCCATTCCCAGTAATATAAACAACAGTAGTCTCCTCGGGATCAATTTTCCCTGCTGCTACCAATTTTTGCAAGACAGCAATAGTTGTTCCCCCTGCAGTTTCTGTAAAAATCCCTTCAGTTTCTGCAAGAAGTTTAATCCCATCAACAATTTCTGCATCATTAACCGATTCAATATTGCCACCAGTTTTCCGCGCTACTTCTAAAGCATAAATTCCATCAGCGGGATTACCAATCGCAATCGACTTAGCAATGGTATTTGGCTTCACGGGAGTTACAAAATCCCGACCTTCTTTAAAAGCTGTGGCGATGGGGGAACAACCTTCTGCTTGTGCGCCACTAAAACGCACATTTTTATCCTGTACCAAACCAACCTTAACAAATTCTTGAAAACCCTTATAAATTTTGGTAAACAAAGAACCCGAAGCTAGGGGAGCAACAATATGATCAGGAAGTTTCCAACCCAGTTGCTCTGCCACTTCAAAACCCAGAGTTTTTGATCCTTCTGAATAGTATGGGCGTAGGTTAATATTTACAAAACCCCAGCCGTAGGTATTGCCAACTTCTGAACAAAGGCGGTTTACTTGGTCATAGTTACCTTTCACTGCCATTACCGTAGGATTGTAAATGAGAGTCCCTAAAATTTTGCCTGCTTCCAAGTCAGCGGGGATAAACACACAGCAGTCTAAACCAGCATAAGCAGCGATCGCCGCTGTTGAGTTAGCCAAATTTCCCGTACTCGCGCACGATACAGTACTAAAACCCAATTCCTTAGCTCTAGTGAGAGCCACTGACACCACCCGATCTTTAAAGCTGAGGGTAGGCATATTTACTGCATCATTTTTAATATAGAGATTTTTTAGACCCAGACGACGTGCCAAACGATGGGATTTTACTAAAGGAGTCATCCCCGTCCCCACATCAATGGGATTCTCTGAAGCAACTGGTAAGAAAGCACGGTAACGCCAAATCGAGTTTGGCCCTGCTTGGATGCTTTCCCGACTCACTCGGCTGCGGATTGCATCGTAATCATAAGCTACTTCTAGCGGCGCAAAAGTCTCCTCACAAATGTTCATTGCTTTGAGGGGGTATTCTTTTCCGCCTTCCTTAGAAACCAAGGACGTAAAAGTCGGGGTGAATGTTGATGTTTTGGTTTGAGTCGCCTGGGTCATGCTGGTTCTCCTTTTTTCTTTGCTCATCCCCCTTGAGGGATTTATTGCTCAATTTTTCTCATCCTAGCACTGCAAAAAAAAACTGTCAACCATACCCGACTAATTTTATCGGGTATCAAATTATTCATTAGTCATTGGTTAATTAATAGACCCCTTGCCAAAGTCCCAACATTGAACCATCAACCTAATGACTAATTTTGACGCTTTTTAATTATAGAAATAGCAACGCTGACACTTTCGGGGAAAATTACCACTAAACTCCCCTTAGCCGCCCCTTCCAAAGCTACTTCCACTGCTTTTGTTTCATCCAGGATCGTCTCATAACAAGCATCATGATTTACTTGATTAATCCCTTTGACAATTAAATCTGCCACCTCACCTTGAGCCCGTCCCCGCCGATCCACATCTTCTTTTACTATTATTCTGTCAAAGATTTGGGCTGATATTTCCCCTAACAGGATTAAATCTTCATCACGGCGATCGCCTGGCCCACCTACCACACCAATCCTTTCTCCTTTCCAGTTCTTGACAAACTCTCCCACTGCCTCATAGCCCGCTGGATTATGGGCATAGTCCACCAGCGCATGATAATCCCCCAAATCAAATAAATTCATTCTTCCTGGAGTCTGATCTGCTGACAATTGAAAACTTCTCACCCCTTGGCGAATCATCTCAATATCTATGCCTGCGGTAAAAGTTGCCAAACAAGCTGCTAAAGCATTGGCGATCATAAAAGGTGCCATTCCCCTCATTGTCACAGGAATATTCACCGCCTCTTCTATTCTTAGAGTCCATGTTCCCTCTAAGATTGACAAATAACCGTTTTCATATACTGCTGCCATCCCCCCTCTACGGATATGCTCTTGAATTACTTCGTTTTCCCTATTCATGGAGAAATAGGCTACCTTCCCTTTCACCTTTTCTGCCATTGCTGTTACTAAAGGATCATCTGCATTCAAGATCGCATAGCCATCAGGGGAGACTGTTTCGGCCACCACCCCTTTAACTTTTGCCATTTGTTCAATGGTATCGATATCTCCTATGCCCAGGTGATCTGCTGCTACATTTAATACAACTCCTATATCACAGTTATCAAATGCCAGTCCTGAGCGCAGCATTCCCCCACGAGCTGTTTCCAGCACTGCTATTTCTACTGTAGGATCTTGGAGAATCACCTTCGCACTCATTGGCCCTGTGTTATCACCTTGTTGCACTAAATACTCATCTATATATATCCCATCTGTTGTAGTAAATCCTACTACCTTCCCTGTTTGACGACAGATATGGGCTGTGAGGCGGGTTGTCGTCGTTTTCCCATTTGTTCCTGTAATTGCAAAAATGGGAATTTTGCTGGGGGTTTCTGGGGGAAACAGCATATCCATAATTGGTGCTGCCACATTGCGGGGCAGACCACTACTCGGAGCGAAGTGCATCCGCAATCCTGGTGCCGCATTTACTTCCACAATCACTCCGTCTGCCTCTCGCAGGGGTTTTCTGATATCTGGAGTTACTACATCTATACCTGCAATATCCAGACCAATTATCTTAGCTACCCGTTCTGCGATCCAGACATTTTCGGGGTGCATTTCATCGGTTCTATCTATAGCTACTCCCCCCGTACTCAAATTTGCCGTAGCTCGCAGATAAGCCACTTCCCCCTTTTTTAACACTGTTTCCAAGTTATAGCCTTGCCTTTCCAATACTGAAGAGGCTCCCTTGTCAACAGTTATTCTTGTGAGAACATTATCATGACCATCCCCCCTTCTCGGGTCTCGATTAGTTTCCTCAATTAATGCTTCTATGGTCGAGCGCCCATCTCCCACCACATTAGCTGGCACTCTTTCTGCTACAGCTACCACTTTGCCATCAATTACTAGCACCCTGTGGTCGCTCCCTTGATAGTAGCGTTCTATTATTACTGTTTTTGTTTTCGATGCTGCACTGGCGAGATCATAAGCTTCTTCAGCCTCTTCCCACCGATTGATATTGATAGTTATTCCCCTACCATGATTCCCATCTAGGGGTTTAATTACAATTGGATAGCCCCCCACTTCTTCGATCGCCTCTTCTAGTTCGTCTGCATAACGAATTACTGTCCCTCGTGGTACTGGTATCCCTGCTTCTCTCAGAATTGTTTTTGTCCCTTCTTTATCGCAAGCTAACTCTACTCCTAATATCCCTGATTTATCTGTTAACGTTGCCTGTACTCTTTTTTGATGCACTCCATATCCTAGCTGCACCATTGCACGGGCTGACAATAACATCCAGGGAATTTTCCTCCCTTCTGCTTCTGTAATAATTGTCTCTGTAGAAGGCCCTAGAGCTGAAGAAGCACATAGCTCTTTCAAGTCTGACAGATCTTGTTCTAATTCCCCTTCCCCATAATTCCCTGTTTCTACTATTGATTTACACAACCTCACTGCCGCTCTCCCCGCGTAGCGACCTGCTTCTTCATAAACGTATTCAAATACTACGTTATATACTCCTTGGGTTGATGTTTCTCTTGTTCTCCCAAAGCCTACTGGCATTCCCGCTAATTCCTGGAGTTCGATGGCTACGTGCTCCACTATGTGTCCCATATACGTCCCTTCTCTTAAGCGCTCCAGAAAGCCCCCCCGATGGCCCCGTGAACAGAAATGTTCTTCTAAACTCGGCAAAACTTTTATTAAACCTTCATAGAAACCTGGGATCTCGTTCGAGGATTTCTCCGAGAGTTCCTCCAAGTCAAGACGCATTACTATTAAATTTTTCCGCCTAATGCTCCAATAGTTTGGTCCGCGTAGGGTAGTCGTTCTCAGAATTTTCATCTTCTTGCATCATTACTATATAATTTTATTGGGCTACAGAGAACCTTATCTTTTACTTAATTTTCCTGCTATATAAAACTGAACTTTCCTTGAATAATCAGGTTTATTCTTTAACAAGGCTACTGCCTTGAGAGTCAATTTCGGGCTTCATCCAGACGAGTCGGCTCGCTACTGTCCACAGGCGTTAATTGGGCGATCGCCCACCCTGACCACTACTACTTCATTTGGTGCTTTTTCTAATTTTGTTGCAAAAAACTCGGCTTTATATAATAACTGTCTTTTGAACTCATAAGCTCCTAAATCCCCCACTGCTGCTGCTAACTTATGGTTAGCCATCATTCCTTTTTAATTTCCCGTTGAGGGATTGAAAAAAAGAGCGCCCAAAAAGCCATCTTTTATTTTTCCACCCCCCTGCTCTATTTAACTGTTCACTATGAACAATTTTTCTTATTCACTTTTTGCCTCTTGATCACAGTTTCCTGAGATTGGCTGGTGTTCTTTGAGATTATAGCCATCCCCATGACACAAAACATGAACTCGTAGATTATGGAGACTCAGTGGGGCTGATGCTTCTACTGCTGCTTGATTTGTATATGACATTTCTTGAGCATTCACTATGGTAACAGTACCTTTGCCCATAATTTTAATTGTGCCATTCCGCTCAAAAATTGCACAGGTATCTTCATCAATACCTATTCCGAGCAGTTCTGGATGACTGGTGATCGCACTGAGAAGACGAGCCATGCGGTTGCGGTTATGGAAATGTTGATCTACTATTACTTCGGGAATTATGCCCAATCCCATTGCCAGTTCTACCAGTGCACGGTTTGGTGACTCGCCGCTTGCTCCTCCAGCAATCATCTGATAACCCATTATTGCTGCTCCCGCGCTGGTTCCCGCTAGACTTATTTCTCCTAGTTGGACTCTTTGGCGGATGCGGTCCATTAATGGAGTATCTGCCAACAAACCACAAAGACGGAGCTGGTCTCCTCCCGTGAGGAAAACCCCTGTACACTGTTCTATGTATGCTTGAAAATCCCCCACTTCACACTGGGCGCGATCGCGTATATCTAATACTTTCACTTCTTTTGCCCCCAGATCTTGAAATATGCGCTCGTAGCGATCGCCGATGATGGTTGGTTCTCTTGATGCTGATGGTATGATCCCTATTTTCGCCTCATTTCCGCCTGAACGTACACAAAAAGCGTTTAGTATTTCACGACCATGTACTTTATCTTCAGCACCGCCAATCACCAAAATGGCAGTTAAGGTCCCTTGGGGCATATTTTCTTCCTGATTTCTAGTCTCTAATTGCAGCATAATTTCGCTCGTAAGCGTGTTTAATATATATTTATGATCTTTTTAGCGGTGCTGACCACCTTGTCATTTTTCATTTATCATTAATCGAGTTCTGAGTTTTGAGTTTTTTGTCTCTTTTTGTCAGTATTTTTAATACATAAAGAGGCAAAATTATTGCATTTGCCAATTATACCATACATTGGGAGATTAATTGTCAAATCAAATTTTTAGGCAATAAAATGTAAAAAGATGGCAAGCTCTACCAAATTTAAGGATTAAAGTGCGATTTGACGTTCTCACCCTCTTTCCAGATTTTTTTACCTCACCTCTCGGTTGTGGCTTACTCGGCAAAGCTTTGGCTCAGGGCATTGCTGAAGTTAATTTAGTTAATTTTAGGGATTTTGCCGAAGATAAACATCGGCGGGTGGATGATGAACCATACGGGGGCGGGGTGGGGATGTTGCTCAAACCAGAGCCGATTTTTGCCGCTTTAGAATCATTGAGCCAAATGCCCAGAAGGGAGATTATCCTCATGAGTCCCCAGGGTCAACCCCTAGATCAATGTTTGGTGCGAGAATTGGCAAGCAATTATGAGCAGTTGGTTCTTATCTGTGGTCATTATGAAGGGGTGGATGAGCGAGTGGGGTATTTGGTGACTCGTGAGGTGTCTTTGGGGGATTTTGTGCTTACTTGTGGGGAAATTCCTGCTTTGGCTTTGATTAATGCTGTTACTCGACTTTTACCTGGGACGGTAGGTAAGGTAGCTTCTTTGAAGGCTGAAAGTTTTGAAGCGGGTCTCTTGGACTATCCCCAATATACTCGACCTGCAGTTTTTCGGGATTTGGCAGTACCAGATGTGCTACTTTCAGGCAACCATCAAGCTATTGAACGCTGGCGACGGGAAGAGCAAATTAAACGGACTCGCGCTCGTCGCCCTGATTTATGGGAAAAGTGGAATGCAACTCATAATCAATCTTAACCATTCAGGCGGATCTTTACGCTGGTCAAAAAAACTTTAAAATTCAAGCTGCGACTAAAATAGAGGTGATGATGAGCAATTAAAAATTAATTAATGCAGAACTCACTTTTAAGTCGCTTTCATGGGGGTATAGTTGGGAGTATCATCGCTACAAGTGGGAAAAAAGATGGGCCAATGTCTCAGGGTGGTCTTTTGGGTAGTCACTTTTTAAGCTTAATTAGTGCTGGCAAACTAGATGGGGGAGAATGGGTGAATTTAATTCCTGATGAAATGCAGCATTGGCAAAAAACTTTAAGTAGCAGCGAAACTGCTTTAGCAACTGTACCAATAGCTATATTTTTTCACGAAAATTCAGTTTTATTAACAGAAATGTTAGCAAAGGCGGCAGCAATTTGGCTAGGGCCCACAGAATTAGGAGAGGATGTAATAATTTGGGGAAAGGCGATCGCTTCTGCTCTTCAGGGAAAAAGTAATTTCATGACTCAACTAATTGCGGATTTGGCAACATTTTCAACTCCTTTGAGAGAACAGCTCGAGCTGGTAGAAAATTTGTTAGTATCACAGACAGGGTTAGAGCAAGCCAGAAGTATTTTGAGGAGCAGCAAGAAGGAAAGTCAAACAGAAATAGCTCTGGCTCTTTACTGTTTTGGTTATACCCCAGAAAATTTCGGATTAGCTGTATTGAGGGCTTTAAATACCAAAAGGGAATCCATGATCGTGGCTGCCCTCACAGGAGCGATCGCAGGGTTTTATAATGGTTATAGCGGTATCCCAGTCTCCTGGCGTTTGCCTAGCTCAACAAATTCCGCACAGAGCTACCAAATGACGAAAAAGCTTTTTGCTCTCTGGTCTGGGGTTTATTTTCCAGAAACTACCGAGCTTCCCCCAACCATAGCTTGTTCTTCTCCTGGAGTAATACAAAAAAGAGCATGTTTAAAGATAATTTCCCAAAAACCATGAGTTTTATATTTGAGATAAAAAAAATTACTCCTAATGCTAAAATAAGCCTCCTATACCATGAAAACTTTAAATACAATCAACGGGAAAATTGCAGAATTGCAACAAAAAGCGTTCTGTTCTTTGTCTCAAGAAAAACTCTCCTCAAAAAAAAGGCGGGTACACAAGGCTCAATCACCACTGATGTTAACTCTAGTTATAGCTACTGTGACCAGTGTGGTGGGTTATCGCTTCTATAATCAACCCCAGTTGGCTGTCAATACGGTGTCGCCAGTGAGAGTTGAAGCTCCAAGGGATGGAAGTTTTAAGGATGTGGCAACAACGGAAGAACTCCAAAAAACAACCCGCAATGCTTCGATTCCTGTGTTGAAGGTTGATAGTGACATTACTGGAGAAATTAGGCAAAAACTGGCTAAACATCTGAATGAAATTGAAGAATTGAGAAAAATAGCTGGTTCTCTGCCTTTTGTAGATGAGAAAATTCTCTCTTTACCAAGTCAGAAACATTTACGTGCGGCCCAAGAGTGGGAATGGCAAAAAATTCAAGAGGTAGTCTATCGTGATTTGAAAGTAAAATCTAATGATTCGGGATTGTTTTTTTTAGAGTATGAAGATCGACAGATAAAGGCTCAATCACAGCAAGTTATTACTGAGTTAAAAAACTATCATGGGTCTGCGGATGACACAGAATTCGAGACTTTGATGGGAAAAATTGTTCAAGGAAGGAATAAATATGCACTTGCTTGGCAACAGTTGAATCGGGAGCGAACAGCTTTTTTGAGTGATGAAGAAAAAGTAACTCTCTTAGCAATTAGTGATTCAAATTGGGAGACAACCAAACAGAGTATTCTGCAAGCATCAGAAAGGATTTTGACCCAGGGTGTTCCTCCAGGATTACCTGATAATCTGATTGAACAGGCTGTGAAAATTCAGCTTGGGGCAACAAGTTTAGAGGGAATACAGCCGCTAGGAACTAAATTAATAATGGATGTTTTAAAGCCCAATTTAACTAAAGATGAGGAAGAAACAAAACGGAGAGCTGAACGAGCAGTACAAGAGGTTGAACCTGTAATTGTGAAAATCGAACAGGGGGAAATCATCGTTGATGTGGCCCAAGAAATAACTCAAGAACAGTTTGTTTTGCTCGATGGTTTTGGCTTGAGTCGTCGGGGTATTAATTGGGGGGGCATCGGATTATCTGCTGTGGTTGTAACTGGGGGTCTAGGTATTTGTTTCGTGGTGGCAATGAAAGTTATGAGGCGATTTCGTTGTCGCGATGAGATTTTGCTGTGTTTGTTGAGTGTGAGCGCTCCTCTTTTGGCTTTAATTGGTGTTCCCTATACTAATCTCCCATTAATCGGTCTGTTGGTTAGTAGTTTTTATGGCCCGATTTTGGCAGTGACGCAGGTGGTGATCTTGACTGGCTTAGTTGTTTTTACTACTGCTGGTGCAGGGTGGGAATTTTTGGTGGCAGGTGCTGTAGGTGGTCTGTTGGCTGCGGTAATGGCTGGACGACTCCACTCCCGTGAGGATTTGGCACAGTTGGGAGGTATAGTTGGTTTAACTCAAGGTGGGGTATATTTTATTGTTAGTCTGATTCTAAGTGGAGCGGCAAAAATAATCTGGTCGGCTTTACTGCCAGGCTCGATTATCTATGGTTTGTCAGGATTGGCTTGGAGTGTGGTAGCTTTGGGGCTTTCTCCTTATTTGGAACGCTTTTTTGATTTGTTGACTCCCATTCGTTTGGCAGAATTATCTAATCCTAATCGACCTTTGTTAAAACGTTTGGCAACTGAAGCACCAGGAACTTTCCAACATACTGTGTTTGTGGCAACTTTGGCAGAAGCAGCGGCACGAGAACTACATTGCAATGTGGAACTGGTGCGGGCGGGTACTCTCTACCACGATATTGGTAAAATGCACGACCCTTTGGGTTTTATTGAAAATCAGTTTGCTGGCAAGAATAAGCATGATCAAATTAATGACCCCTATAAAAGTGCAGAAATTATTAAAAAGCACGTTAGTGAAGGACTGGTGATGGCTCGCAAGTATGGTTTGCCTAAAGCAATTTGTGATTTTATTCCGCAACATCAGGGCACTTTGCTCATTTCTTATTTCTATTTCCAAGCGAAAAATCAAGGGCAAGAAAAGGGGGTTTCTGTGCATGAGTCGGATTTTCGCTATGATGGGCCTATCCCCCAGTCACGGGAAACTGCTATTGTGATGCTCGCAGATGGCTGTGAGGCGGCTTTGCGTAGTCTGAAGGATGCTACTCCAGAAATTGCTCTGGCAACTGTGAAAAAGATTTTTCAAGCTCGTTGGCGGGATGGTGAATTGGCAGATAGTGGGTTAAAGTATGAAGAGTTGCCAATTATTGCTAGGGTTTTTGTCCGCACTTGGCAACAATGTAATCATAAACGCATTGCTTATCCTCAAGCTGCTCTTGAACCTCAAAATTCACAACTCCAAAATAGGAACTCAGAAATCAGAACTTGATAACTGTTGGCTCATATTTGCTGCGTTTCTCCCCTATTTCTTGTTGGTAAATATACATTAGCTCTTTTTACTATCATTCCTAAATGGGTTGTGATAAGACAAGGGGCGATCGCCCTTGTCTATGGTGCCAAGTCGATTTTTAATTGAGCACAAATCATTGAGGACTGCTATATTAGAATATATTCATTTGTTAAGATTAACTGCAAATTTTTTGCTATGACTTTGCCTAATTTTTTAGTTATTGGAGCCCCTAAAGCTGGCACAACTACTCTATATCATTATCTTAAGCAACATCCACAAATTTACATGAGTAGTTTAAAAGAGCCACATTTTTTTTCTTATGGTTATGATGGTGGTAATGAGTGGTCGCCTATTACTAATCTGGAAGCTTATCAAGCTTTATTTGAAGATGTATCTGGTGAAATAGCTATTGGTGAGGCATCTACAAGTTATTTATTTTACCCCCCAGCTGGTCAGCGAATACATTATTACCTTCCTAAGGTTAAATTGATTGCTATTCTCCGTGACCCCGCCGAGCGAGTATATTCATTATTACTAATGGAATATAGAAATATTTCATTGAAAAAAAATGAAATGAGTTTTATCGATTATTTTGAGAGAGCAATTAACCAATCTCCTCCAATTAGGCGAGGTGGTTTATACTATAAAGTGATTCAGGAACATCTAAGTTTGTTTTCTCAAGATCAGTTAAAAATTTGTCTTTTTGAAGATTTAAAGAAGAACCCAGTTCTGCTTCAAAAAGAGATTTTTCAATTCCTGGGAGTAGATGAAAATTTTCAGGTTTCTGAGTCTATGATTTATAACTCTGGTGGGGTTCCTAAAAATAAATTGATTTATCAAACTATAGAGAAAATAAGAATGAAATATAATTCGAGTTTAAAACAGTTGATTCCTGAAGGTTTGAGCAATCAGATATATGGAATTTATCTGAAAATAAGAAACCAAACTCTGGCAGATGAACGCCCATCTTTTCCCCAGGAAATGCGCCAACAATTGATTGATATCTTCCGCGATGATATCTTACGGCTTCAAGATTTTCTGCAACGCGATCTCTCTAAGTGGCTGGTATAATCAGTTAACCATTAACTATCAACTATCAACTATCAACTATCAACTATCAACCATTAACTATCAACTATCAACTATCAACTATCAACTATCAACTATCAACTATCAACCATGATGAAATACTGGGATGAAACTATTGCAGTTGCTCAACGCATTTTAACAGAGTTATGCCGTCGCCGTCGCAGTCTCATTTTTTGGGGTATTTTTCCAGTTTCTATACTCCTGCTCAATGGGTTTATTTTCGCAGAAAGAGCTAACCTTTCTACTGCTAAAGCGATGCAGTTTGCTGCTCCTTCTAGTTTGGTGGGTGCTGCGCTGTTTTTTAGTTGTTTAGGTGGGAGTATAGCGACAGTTGTATCAGAAAGAGAACAAAAAACGATTAAACGTCTTTTTATCTCTCCTTTGAGTGGGATTTCTTATTTTCTGGGAATATTTTTAGCCCATAGTTTAATTGGTATGAGTCAGACTATTTTAGTTTATGCGATCGCTGCTTTTTTTGGAGCAAGTTTTGGGGGGTCGATGCTGTTAGGATTCTTCATAGTTTTATTAAGCATAATAGCTTATGTGGGTGTGGGGTTTATTCTGGGGACGACCTTAGCACGGCGCACAGAAGATGTTAATGCTTTGGTTGGTACTTTTGGTGTGCCATTGTTGATTTTAGGCGGTGCTTTTCTCCCTATTTCTTTATTTCCAGAAAAGTTACTTAGAGTGGCTAAGTTTAACCCAATTTATCACATGAATGAGGCGCTGGTAGATGTTTGGGCAAAAGGTAAAACATGGACAGAAATTAACTATCATTTCTGGTTTTTATGCGTCTTTGCTTTTCTAATGGTTGGGTGTGGATGGTTATTTTATCGTAGAATGTTAATGGTTGAGCGGCGGTTATGATATATCAGTTATCAGTTAATTGTTGATTGTTAATTGGATTCCATCAACCATCAACAGTTTATAATTAAAAAAATCAATGCTAGAAATCAAAAATCTAACAAAGTATTATGGAAAAGTTAAGGTACTGGAAGATTTAAACTTATATATTCAAACTGGGACTATTTATGGTTTACTAGGCCCTAATGGTTCTGGGAAAACAACTACTATTAATCTTATCTGTAATTTGCTCCAAGCTGATAGTGGGATAATAAAAATTAATAACCAAATTGTTTCAGATGCTACTAAAGCTTGGATTGGTGTTGCTACTCAAGAAAATTTGCTCTATAAAACTCTTTCTTGTGCGGAAAATCTTGATTTCTATGCTCGTATTTATGGTTTAAAAGGAAAAAAACGCGCTAGACAAATAAAGACAAGTTTAACGGCCGTTAAACTTTTGGAGCGGGCAAAAAGTCCAGTGGAAACTCTCAGTGGTGGGATGCAGAGACGAGTTAATATTGCTGTTGCTTTGGTACATGAACCAAAGTTAATAATTTTAGATGAACCGACTGCTGGGTTAGATATTGAAACTCGTTATGAAATTTGGGAGTTAATTCTCAATTTAAAACGTCAAGGAATGACGGTTTTACTCACTACTCATTTATTAGATGAAGCTCAACGTCTTTGCGATCGCCTTTGCATTATTCACCATGGTAAAATTATTGCTGAAGGGAGTTTATCTGAGTTGCGTCAACTTTTCCCCGCTCAAGAAATTGTACTAATTAAAACTGAGGCAGAAACAAAGGCGATCGCGATCGCTCAACAATTGGGTTTTCTTCACCGTCGTTATGGTGGTGATTTGGCTTTTTTGTTACCTTATCCTCTAGAATTAAAGGAAATTATTGCTCTTTTTGATGGTATTCCTCTTCACTCTCTTACTCGTCAGTCTGTTCAATTAGAACATATCTATCTTGAGGTAACTCAAAATTATTAAAATGGCGTTGCTGTGTAATACAACCTTCTAATAAAAATGCTATAACCTTTATGCTACCGTGTAAAAATCTGGTTTTCTGGAGATGTCTAATGCTTTTAACGCAACAAAACGACTACCTCAAAAAAACCCCCCAACCCTCCCCTGCCCAGGGCTGTTTCATTTAAAAATTTAATGCTTTTTAAAACCCTTAAAATATAACGGTTTCAGGCTTATATTTCTAACAATTTGGGGAAAATTAACAAAAATCGTTATTCTTGCTTTTATGTTTGTAAAAAAACTACATGAGCTTAAGCATTGATTTATAAAAATTAGTTGTTTAAGTATTTAATTTAAAATATGCTGATTAAAATCAATAATCTATTTAACTGCAAACGTAAAATGAAACACCCCTGCTTTCCCTGCGGGGGGGTTGGGGCTGAAAATCGCTATAGCAGAAGGCAGAAGGCAGAGGGCAGAAGGCAGAAGGAAAACCCTTACTATTATTAAGTTTTAGATTTTGATAATGTCCTAACTATTCCCCTCTTTGCTATATAAGCAACGCCCGATTTTAACCATCGTAAGTTTAAAAAAGGTTAAATTTGTTTTCAATATCTTAATATTTTTTGATACATGGCATCTCACGAATTTTAGATAGATTAAGATAGTGAAAATAAAATAACTCAAGTTAGCCATGATACATGAGATTCGGTACAAACCACAGTTTGCAGCTATATTTGTCACCTTAAATCCTGGAGATAGGATTACCGCAGAAGCAGGTGCAATGGTCAGTATGGATACCAACTTATCCATGAAAACCGAACTTTCTGGTGGCTTTTTTCCCGCTTTATGGCGTAAATTTTTTGGGGGAGAATCATTATTTGTTAATGTGTTTAAAAACGAAACAAATCAACCCTTAAATTTAGTATTAAGTCAGTCAGTGATTGGTGATATAGAAGGTTTTGATTTAACAGGAAAAACAATTTGCTTACAACCTGGGGCTTATATCGCCCATACTCCAGGGGCAAAAATGTCTGTAAAATGGGCTGGTTTTGCTAGTTGGTTTGCAGGGGAAGGTTTATTTAAACTCCAATTTACTGGAGGAGGAATAGTATTTTTTGGTGCTTATGGAGGGTTAACCAAAAAGAATATTCAAGGCAGTTTTATTGTGGATAATAGTCATTTAGTAGCCTATTCTTTAGGGATTAAAATGAGTATTGCTTTATCAGGTAGTTTAATCGGTTCTTTAACTTCTGGTGAAGGGTTTGTGAATAAACTTTCTGGTCAAGGTATAATTTATCTTCAATCTCGTAGTGTTAGTGGTTTGGTAGGATTTTTACGGCCTAAAGTTCGTTAATTATTGACTTATGAATATTAAAATTTTACAACAACCAGATAATGCCATCGCTCGCGTCATTTTGGGACCGAATGAAGAGTTAGTAGCAGAAGCAGGTTCAATGATTGCTATGAGTGATTTTATCACTGCTAGCACCACTTTAAAAAAAGGAAAAAGTGGGGGAATTATCGGTGGGTTAAAGCGAATAGTTGCAGGAGAATCTTTATTTTTAAGTGTATTTCGTTCTCCTTTACCTAATGGAGAAATCTTTTTAGCCCCTCGTTTAATCGGTGATATTTTATTATACGAAATGCGAGGACAAGAGTTAGTTGTTCAAGCAACTTCTTATTTAGCATCTGGTTCAGCAATTGAGATTGATGTGGGTTTTCAAGGATTAAAAAGTATCTTTTCTGGAGAGTCAATTTTTTGGTTAAAAATTAATGGTTATGGTCCAGTTTTATTAAATTCCTTTGGCGGAATTTATGAAATAAATGTTACTGGAAAATATATTGTGGATACTGGTCATATTGTGGCTTTTGAAAGAAGTTTAGATTTTAAAATTACAAAACCAGGTTCAAGTTGGTTAGGTGCTTTTTTAGGAGGAGAAGGTTTTGTTTGTTGTTTTCAAGGAAAAGGTAAATTATACTGTCAAACTCATAATCCTGGTGCTTTTGGTCATTCAATTGGTTCTCGATTACCTGCTAGATAAAATAGGAAAATTAAGGAAATGTCTAACATAAATTATCAAATTGAACATAACCCTGCTTATGGTTTTCTTATCCTAGAAATTCCCGCCAATGAAACAGTTTTAGTGGAAGCTGGAGCAATGGCAGCTATGGATACTAATATGGAAATGAAGTCTAAAATGCGGGGAGGTTTGGGTAAAGGTATTGGACGAATGTTAGGAGGTGAATCTTTATTTATTAGTGAATTTACGGCAAAAAATAGTTCTGGAAAATTATATATATCGCCTGGAGTTCCAGGAGATATTAAACATTATCAACTTACCCAAAAATGTGCTTTAATGGTGCAATCAGGTGGTTTTGTTGCTTGCAGCAAAACAGTAGAAATAAATTCTAAATTTCAGGGTTTTAAGGGTTTTTTTAGTGGAGAATCTTTATTCTTATTAAGAGCAACTGGAAATGGGGATTTTTGGTTTAGTTCCTATGGTGCAATTATGGAAATTGATGTGAAAACAAATTACATTGTTGATACTGGTTATATTGTTGCTTTTGAAGACACTCTTCAATATAAGGTGGAAGTTATAGGAGGGTTGTCTTTTCGTAATTTAAAAACAGGAATTTTAGGAGGAGAAGGGTTAGTTTGTCGTTTTTCGGGTAATGGTCGTTTATGGGTTCAAACTCACAATCTTTACCATTTACTTAACTTTTTAAATCCTTTCCGTCCTACTAGAAGGAATTAATTATGTCTTTTTATTCTCCTATTACTAACAATAATCCTGAACCAAATAACCGACAAGTATTAACTATATTAGGCATTTTTATCGGGTTGATAATTTTGATATTTTGGTTGATTGGTTTATTCATTAACGGTTTAATAAATTGGCTTCCTGTAAGTGTAGAACAGCAGTTAGGAGCAATTATTCTTCCTAGTTATCAAGCACAAGCACAACCTTCTCCTCAACAAAATAAGTTAAATGAATTGTTAGATGGTTTAGAAGGTAAATTACCTCAAAAACAGCAAGAAAATAGAGATTTTATGGTTTTATACATACCAGAATCTACTATTAATGCTTTAGCTATTCCAGGAGATACTATTGTTATTTATCAAGGTTTACTTAAAGAGGTAGAGTCAGAAAATGAGTTAATGATGATTTTAAGTCATGAATTAGGACATTTTGCAAATCGCGATCATTTACGCAGTTTAGGTAATGTTTTATTAATTAAAATTGCCATTAGTTCCTTGGTTGGTGATTTAGGAAATTTACAATCTGCAGTGGATTTTGTTAATGCGATCGCCAATGCTCGATTTTCCCAACAACAAGAAACTCAAGCGGATGAATTTGGCTTAAATTTATTGAATCAATACTATGGTCATGTAGCAGGAGCAACTGATTTTTTTCAGAGATTAAGTAATAAAAACAATCTCGATATTGCTTTTTTATCTACTCATCCTTCCCCTGAAAAAAGAGTTAAACAGCTTGAACAATTAATTAAACAGGAAAATTACCTCATTGAGAGTAAAAAACCATTAACAGGGGATTTAAAAATCAATTAAACTGAATTAGCCTTGACAAAGCTAATTTATCGAACCACTTTAAACTTCCTCTAATGTCAACAAACCTGCTTTTTTATCAGCTAGCAATCGCCGATTTTCCAGCCAAGCTAAACCAAGCAAAACCTCAGTAATTTCTTCACCTCCTAAAACAGGAATAGTCAACTCTTGACCATCAAAAATTACAGTACCTTGATAGAGATTAAACCGTGATTCTCCCCTTGCTGTTTTCATCTGGCGTTTCTTAATATATTGCCAATCTAAACTTTCTATATCTTGGATATTCATGGCTAACCAATCTGTAAATCCAGTGTCTAATAACCCATTTACAGAAAGTATTTCACCATCAACTGTTACCAAATCAAGCTCAAAAAATAACTCGCCATTTTCACCAAAATATCCTTGAATCATATTTTCCCACAAGTTCCTGTTTCATTCAAGCGCATTGCCATAACATCTGCTGTGGGGTGCTTCTCACGAGCTTTTTGGAAGCTGACTTCTTCATCTGGATCAATAAAATAATCTCCACTATTTGGTTCAATATGAATAAACCAGTTATAATACTCTTTGACCAACTCAGGATAAACTCGCCAGAAAATTTCCCGACAACGTAGAGCAAATGCTTCATCTTCAGAACGTCTTTTACTTAATTCTTCTTCGGAAAGACGAAGGCGCTCAGGAAATAAAGGGGTTTTTCTTGGTACTTTTTTCTCAGTTTTCTGAATCATATAATTATCTCCATTTTGATTTAAAAATGTTTGGCTTGATGATTAATTGAGTCAAACATAAATTTTAATGGTCATCCTTCGCTGGCGAAGGATCTCCGAGATCCTTCGCCAGCGAAGGATGACCATTTTAAGTTTGGACTTTTGCAAAAAGTCTATTGATAAAATTACCAATTTTAAAATCATCCAGTTTTTTGCTTAGTAGCATATACCGCTTGGGGTTGAAACTGGGCTGTTGATTTTGACCCAACTTTAACCAAGTAATTTAATACACTTTTTATCAGAAAAAGTTTGTAGTTGCGCTTTAGCGCGCTCTGGTGTGCTCGCGCGTTGCGCCAAAAGACCTTTTGGCGCTCTTCGCGCAACTACGAGCTTTTCCTCATAAAAAGTGTAGGGAATTAATTTTTTATATTTTACCAATAATCAACACCCCAGGTTGAAACCCCAAGCTCATAGCGCTCATTCCGTTAAAACCGACTAAATGTAATCTGAATTTATGAACATTTTTAGTCCACGCTTTGTGGACTTTAGCTATGAGACTGGGAATTGATTCCCAGTCGGACTATGATTATTTTGGACCAAAATCAATACCCCAGGGCGATCGCATTTCTATCCTGAAAAAAACACAAGCCATTTTATCCACTATAATGGTTTTTGATATATAGCAAACTATTTTTACAATTTAGAAAGGTTATAATAAATCTTGAGTTCGTTAGTAAAATAATGTTGTCCACTTAAATATGGCAAAATTGCAATTGCTGCCATTAGAGCCAAATTTATTTGCATTAAAATCCTCTAAACATTTAAATTTATCATGTCTCAGCAACAAAACCACAACCACGATAATAGAAATGTTCTGATAACAGGAATAGTAGTTCTTGGATTTTGTCTAACTTTTGTCAATAATTTCCATGATGTGCTTGAAAAACTGTTTGGTTATAATCTAGATATTCCAGTAACCCAAAAAACTCCTACCCCAACTCCTACCCCAACTCCTACACCAACTCCTACCCCAACTCCTACCCCAACTCCTGTACCAACTCCTGTACCAACTCCTGTACCAACTCCTACCATAAACCTGGTATCCAGTGAAACGGGAGTTGACTATACACAGTTGGAAAATTTATTAGCAGCAGGGGAATGGGAGGAAGCAGATCGGCTAACTTATGATTTAATGGTAAAAGCCACCAATAGGGAAGATGAAGGGTGGATAGATAGTGATAGTTATCAAAACTTTCCTAGGGAAGATTTAAAAATAATAGATAATTTATGGGTAAAATATAGTGACGGGAAATTTGGCTTTTCTGTGCAGAAGAAAATCTGGATTGAAGTGGGCGGTACCCCAGGAGAATGGGATGTGGAAGTATATAGAAGATTTGCTGATCGCATTGGTTGGCGTGATGGTGGAAGTTATTTGTCTTATTCAGAACTTACCTTTAACAGAAATGCTCCTGAAGCACACCTCCCTGCCCGAAGTTGTGTTGTCAATCGTGTGCTGTGGTGGATTGATGTCGAACGATATCTCTTTTCTCTTCTCTAGACTATAAACCATAAGGGGTTCACAGAGTTTTTTTATTTTTTTCAAAAAAGGTTAACTACGCAGTTGTTTGGGTTGCAGGGTTTCATTACCTGTTAGGGAGTTTACAACCAGGAAAAAAAGGGGACCAGAAATATAAATATACTTGCCCTTTAAATATATGAATTTCCTGAAAAAAGTAACAAATTATACAGAAGAAATGGTTAAAAACCCATTTTAGACATAGTTATCCCTTGGTCAGCATAAAATTCAATAATAATTCTCAAGAAATTCACGTAAATGAGTTTTATTGTAGCAATTTGCATACATAAATTTTTCTGCAACTTCTACAATTTCACTATTATTTTCTTGCCAATATTCATAGAGTTTTTTTGCTTCTTCTTCTGCTTTTTTTTGTTTCTCAGTTTTCTTTTTTTTTGGTTTCGTTACCTTTTTTCGCCGAGTTAATTTAGGTAATAATTGACTTCCCCAATGAAAAGGTTTATACTGCTTTTCATTGGGTTTATATTGATAGCAAAAACTACGATATTTACTCGCACATTCTTCTAAATCTTCCCCTAAACTTAAAAAAGCAGGATGCCAAGTAGTTAAGCCATCATCCCCTAATCTTTCATAAACTCCATAATTGCTAAAATCACAGAAAAACCCATTTTGCATCCCTGCCGCTTTGGGGTTAGCATGAATATATCTTAAAGTATTTAAAGCCCTTCTAACATCAGAAATAGGGAAAGAAGTTTTAAAATATCGTTTTTCCCAAAAATGCCCTGTGCGGTTTAACATTCGATTAAAACACATAGCTGAATACCAATTTAAATAGTGCATAATTTTGGGGATATCTTCATCTTTTTGCGGCTGAATTAAATAATGGATATGGTTTGACATTATACATAAACCATAAAGTTGAAAATTATATTTTTCAATGGCTTTTTTAATAATAAATAGCAAAACTTGGCGACATTGCAAACGGGTTAAACGAAATTCACGGTTATTGCAACGGATGGTAATATGGTAACAATAAATTGATGTTATCTGAGGAGACATGAAATTAACTTGAGTTTAATAGTAGGGTGTTAATTTTCGCCCAAAATTAAGTTAACAAAATTCATGCTGATTTTCTTTAAACAAGTAAGGTTATAATAAATCTTGAGTTCGTTAGTAAAATAATGTTGTCCACTTAAATATGGCAAAATTGCAATTGCTGCCATTAGAGCCAAATTTATTTGCATTAAAATCCTCTAAACATTAAAATACACAATGTCTCACCAACAAAACCCAGGCGGAAATATTTTAATAGCAGTAATAGCCTTTCTTATACCTTTTCTGATTTTTTCCAATAATTTTCACGATTTTCTAGAGAATTGGTTTGGTATAGATCTAGATATTTCAGTAAAAACCAAAGAAACTCCTACACCAACTCCTGTAGCAACTCCTACCCCAACTCCTACACCAACTCCTGTACCAACTCCTACCATAAACCTGGTATCCAGTGAAACGGGAGTTGACTATACACAGTTGAAAAATTTATTAGCAGCAGGGGAATGGGAGGAAGCAGATCAGGTAACTTATGATTTAATGGTAGAAGCCACCAATAGGGAAGATGAAGGGTGGATGGATAGTGATAGTTATCAAAACTTTCCTAGGGAAGATTTAAAAATAATAGATAATTTATGGGTAAAATATAGTGACGGGGAATTTGGCTTTTCTGTGCAGAAGAAAATCTGGATTGAAGTGGGCGGTACCCCAGGAGAATGGGATGAGGAAGTATATAGAAGATTTGCTGATCGCATTGGTTGGCGTGAAGGTGGAAGTTATTTGTCTTATTCAGAACTTACCTTTAACAGAAATGCTCCTGAAGCACACCTTCCGTGTTTGAGTTTGTGTTATGGGAGGGGTGTGTGGTAGGTAGGTAATATCTCTTTTCTCTTCTCTAGACTATAAACCATAAGCAGGGCTGTTTCATTTTACGTTTGCAGTTGAATAGATTATTCAATTTAATTAGCATATTTTAAATTAAATACTTACATAACTAATTTTTAGAAATCAATGCTTAAGCCTGTGTAGTCTTTTTCAAAGAACAGAGCAAGAA
>JADQBC010000015.1 GCA_016903655.1 Gomphosphaeria aponina SAG 52.96 = DSM 107014 | reverse complement strand
AGTAATTTTGCTGTCATATTTAAATACTCCTATGTCTGATAATTTTAGGGTTTTGCTTTGTGGAGATTTAATATTTATCTCCCCGCCGCTGTAATTTAACCATTTCTTCTTCTACACTTATACCTATTTCCAAAGCTTCGTTTAGTATTCTTCCATATTCAGTAGCTTGTTCAGTAATTTGTATCCCCCTTAAACTTGTCAAATCAATTGCAAATTGGTCTGGTCGAAAACCTGGATTTTCTCTTAAAATTCTTTCTGTTTTCAAGGCTCGTTCAATATTACTTCTGGTTATTTTTAATGATTCTATTACTTGCTCTCTTTCTCCGATACTTACAGAATTTCCCGCTGCTTCTAATTGGTCTAAAACATCTATATTGCGAATCAAAATATTATACTGTTTGATTTCAGAAATCAATTTCATCAAGTGATTATTATTTTTGACTTTTCTCTTCTCAATGAATAAAGCAACCCAAATATATAGGCTGGCTATTGTAAAAATAATTAACACTAATAAATAAAACTCTAAGGTAAATCTAAAATTCAAAAAATTAAAACCTAAAAACAGAATAATTGTTACTGGCAATACCAAACTTAAACTCACCAGTAAGTCATCTAAAGCATTAGAATTTAAATCATTGATTATTTCAATACCAGTTAATTTTTTTAGTTCCCCTTTGGTAATTTCTAAACCTTCTAAATCTGGTCGCATAGCTCTAATCTCATCAATTGGTTCTTAATTATATTCTAGTATAAATTCAGTTGCATCCCAAGAAGCGATCGCCTCTTCCATGGTCGTCTTACTACTGACGAATTGTGTTAAGAAACTCTGTTCTTGCGTCCAAAATATCGGACATTTGCACGCAACGCACCAGCAAAGCTATATCTAAATCTGGCAATAATTTACTCTCTTGAACTTGTTCATATTTATTTTTTTCTAAATAATAAATAGAAAGCTGATTATTTTCCCAAAACCAAACCTCAGTAATTTGAAACCGCTTATATTTTTCTAATTTATCTATTCCCCCGCTAGTTAAGATAATTTCCACAGCCAAGTTGGGATTATCTTTTTTTTCCCCAAGATAATAAGATTCATCAGGTTCAAATGAAGCGCCCTTACTTTCACGAGTTGCGTTTCCCACTGGGATAAATTTAATCCCCAATTCAAAGAAATAAGCTTCTAAAAGAATTGCCAAAAACTTTTTGATTCTTTCATGTTTTTCTCCAGTTGTCATCAGTTCCACACACCCATCTAAATAAGTTATGCTCACCCCTGGTACTTCTTCAAGTAAAGCTTGAATTGCCTTAAATTGTTGCCAATTGTAATAACCTGGGAAAACAAATCGTTGTTCACCAACTGGCTTAATTTTCTCAATTAATTGTGCTGTCATTTTGGCAAATTCCTAAGATTTTCAAAAAAATCAAAATACGGGGCGGGTTTTGATTTAAATTTAACGCACTTGATGACAAAGCTCTTTGCTAAACCCGCCCCGTAAGAAATTGTACAATTTATCACGACAAAAACTGAGATGCTCCCTTTAACAACTCACACCCTGGGGGACTTGGGAAGATGACAAGAACAAAAACTACAATATCCTTAACAATAAATATCAACCAATGTTTTCTTAGTTTCTGTATTTCCTTGGTTTCCCTGAGATTTCGGTAAAGTTCTGCTTTTTCTTCTACAGTCATTTTCTTACCTCTGGCCCCGACTATTTAGATTATAACTCTGAATTTTTTAAAACACATCCATGAAGTTATTTCTTCTTCTAGTAATTTCGGTATCCTCTAAAAAAATAACCCCTACCCAAGGTTAACTCAGGTAGGGGTATTTTTAGCTATTTATTTCGTGCTACGCAATTGGCTCAAAAATGAGAGGATTAATTGCGCCACAATTTATCTAATTAGAAGAAAACTGAGCGATCGGCAATCAACTCCAGAAACTCATTCCTGTCCAAAGAACTAATTTTGTTACCTGAGCCCAAATCAGTAATGTTTCCACCAGGATTTCCACTAAAGGTGATTTGTGTTTTAGTGCCAGTTAGAACGTTATCTTTTCCTTTTAATTCAATGCCACAATCTTTGTTGTTAATCGGACTCTTAGGAGAAGAAAAATTTATTTTGTTTCTGTCCCCATCAACGGATATACCATCATCAGTATTGCCAGTAAGAGTAACGCCATGAAAATTGAGAATATTGTCGTTAGAATCAATATCTACTCCATCATCATTATTGTTGATGATTTTGGTTGCGCTTACAGTAACAGTATTTTTGGTACCATCCTGATCTAGGAAAAGAGCACCATCAGGACTTTTATTGCCACTCAGTTCACTGTTCTTGATGGTTAATTTATTATTGTCACCATCAATCTCTACACCAGTTTCTGTATTAGTTTTACTAATAACCTTATCTAAGGTTACTGTGTTAGTATTTCCAGATAAATCAAAGCCGTCATCTGCTGCATTAGATAGTACAACGTCTTTTAAAGTAACGTTGGTTGAATTGCCAGTGATATCAACATTATCATTACCTTTAGTAATGGTTAATTTCTGAAAAGTTACCGTACCTTTCTGAACAGCAAAGGTATCAAAAGTGCTTTTCCCAGCAACTGTTGTGCTAGCTGTTCCATTGCCGATGATATCTACGGGGTTAGTAACGTTTAAAACACTATTGGATTGGATGGTTTTGCCATTAGTGCTGGTAGCAAACTTGATTATGTCTTTAGCTACAGTTTTGTTTGCGTTTGTAATCGCTGTTCTTAAAGATCCTGCCCCGCTGTCATTAATGTTAGTTACGGTGAAAGTTGCCATTTATTTAATTTGAACTCAACAGTTATTATCGTCCCTCAATTTTAAAAATTTGTCGATTAAGATGAGGTTAAGCTTTGGTTATGAAAAGGTTAAGGGTTAAAGGTTAAATTTTACTTAAGTAATCTAAATTTTTATTCAATTAACTTCTGATCAGTTAGGCACACCAGCAGTAAGGGGGCAACCATGTTGCGCCCCTAAACTGAATTTTGCCTAAGTCTTCAATTAATGTCTGCTATTGAAGAATACATACTTAACCACAAGGGTGATTGATAACTAAACACATAAAAGCGCTTGTTATCAAATCAGAGACTCAGGTATTAATTCTACATAAACATAACAGTGTTACCTGTGCCCAAATCACCAACATTTCCCGAAGGATTATTAGTAAAAGGTACATCAACACCAAATACCCGATTTAGATTTGCTTTTAATTCAACTCCAAAATCACCGTTATTGATAAAACCACCACGATAGAAAGTCACATCGTTTCTGTCCCCATCAATGGATATACCATCATCCAAATTGCCTTCAAAAGTAACGTCTCCAAAAAATAGCAGATTATCGGTAGAATCAATATCTACTCCATCATCAGCATTGTTTGAGATTTTGGTGTTGGTTACCAGAACTGTGTTTCCTGTGCCATCAGCGTCTAAGAACAGACTACCATCAGTACTTTGATTGCCAGTCAGTTCACTGTTTTTGATGGTTAAGATATTTGTGTCACCATCAATCTCTACACCAGTTTCTGTATTGTCTTTACTAATAACCTTATCTAAGGTTACTGTGTTAGTATTTCCAGATAAATCAAAGCCGTCATCTGCGGCGCTAGATAAAACAACATCGGTTAAAGTAACCTTGGTTGAATTGCCAGTGATATCAACATTATCATTACCTTTAGTAATGGTTAATTTCTGAAAAGTTACCGTACCTTTCTGAACAGCAAAGGTATCAAAAGTGCTTTTCCCAGCAACTGTTGTGCTAGCTGTTCCATTGCCAATGATATCTACGGGGTTAGTAACGTTTAAAACACTATTCAGTTGGATGGTTTTGCCATTAGTGCTGGTAGCAAACTTGATTATGTCTGGAGCTACTGTTCTGTTTGCGTTTGCAATCGCTGTTCTTAAAGATCCTGCTCCGCTGTCCTTAATGTTAGTTACGTTGAAAGTTGCCATTTATTTAGCTTGAAATTGACAACCATCATCGTCCCCAGATTTGAAAAATTTGTCAATTAAGATGAGGTTAAGCTTTGGTTATGAAAAGGTTAAGGTTTAAATCTTAAATTTTGGTTAAGTGTTATATATTTTTATTCAAGAGGTTGAGTTTAACCCCCCAAGTAGTAATATTATATTTTTAGAGAATTATCCCTTAGATAAGACAAGCGGAAACAAAAAATTTAAATGTCCAGAATGTGGTCATACCTTACCACGAGATTGGAATGGTGCTTTTAACATATTGTTAAAAGCTTTGAGGGATACCTCCATCGTTATTGATAACGATGCTATTGTTGTAAAATGTGGCGATATGTCACGTTTTACCGCATAAATGTATCAGAATGAGTGATGAAATATAGTATTTTAATTCAATGGTCTGAAGAAGATCAAGCCTATGTTGCTAGTTTACCAGAGTGGGGAAAATATGCTCGAACTTACGGCGAAACATATATAGAAGCATTTGAAAACGCCAAGGAAGTTTTAGAAGATTTAGTGTATGGTTATCAGCAAATGGGTAAGGAATTACCACAGCCACAGACACTACAGTTGCCTTTACAAGTTAGTTGAGATCACCTTTCCTGAAAATCTTTTGGGTGGGCAATGCCCACCATGAAAAATTAATTAATCCATCAACTCCTGAGCACGTTGGGCTAAAGCTTCTGCAGTTAAACCATTAAAGGCCATAATTTCGCCTGCACTTGCTGTTGTTTCCCCTCGCTTCCAAGCGAAGGTATCCCGTTTGACATTGCTGCGCAACATTACTGGTTCTAACATGGCGCTTGTCCCCCCAGTAACGCCGATTAAAGCATCACCTGCAAACAACTTTTCAAACCCTGCATCATCTAAGAAATGACTGTCAGGATATTTACAAGTCTCCCAAGCAACATCACTCGGACGATATAGGCGACGAGGACTAATAATAGAAACAATGCGCACACCTATTCCCTTATTTTCTAGATGTAAAGCTGCATCAAATACAGGAATCAGGGTCATATCGCCAATTACTGCAAAGACAACTTTCTTTTTCCCTTCACTCTCATGGAGTATTACTCCACCATCTTCTAAAGCTTGACGGGTTTGGGCAAAAGTAGTAAGTACTGGTAAAGGTGATTTACTCGCAGTAATGGTCACTCCTTTATTTTTTGTCCCCAATGCCCACTCATAACATATCTGAATACTATTTGCATCACAGGGGAAAAGAGGAAAAATGTTCCCATTGCGCATCATGGCGGCGAAGTAATTTTCAATTTCGGGCCGCTGGTGAGTCCAGCCATTGCGTCCTTGTTCTAATGCTCCTGCAGTAAATAAGGTAATAGTAGAAGGAGTGGGACGACGCAACTCTGCCATGGCTTGGGTTACAGTTTGCCAAATCGGAAGGCCATTAATGGCAAATGACTCATAAGAACACCACAGAGTTCGCGCCCCAAATAATGCTAAACTGGCTGCCAACCCTGCACAAGCATCTTCGCTCAAGGGTTCGTAAACTTGACCATTGGGCCCTTGAAAATAGGCATCGTCTGCGGTGGGGTGGATAATTTTTAGCGCCACGTTAATATTATTAATCCCAGAAGCAGCATTCCCATCGGCGTTGCTGACAATAAAATTAGGATCTTTTTTCCCCACATAACCAACTAATTCCCCCATGGCAGTGGTGGCTATTTGTTTATCTCCTTTTACAGGAAACTCTTTGAGGGGTAATGTTCCTAAGTCGGGTAAGGGTAACTCTTTTTCTGTGACTACCTGATGAGAAGCAGGTCCGCCTGCAGAACGTTCAAAATTAGTCCGCACCAACTCCCAAGCAGCCCGAGGTAGAGCCAGTTCTTGTAAAGCATTGACAATATAATCTTTTTCTAGGGTATCTCCTGGGTAAAGATTATGGGATGCTGCTCCCCGTTTATGCACTCCTGCACCTTTGAGTTGTTTGACAATAAGTACTGTTAAGGTGCCTCCCAAAGCTGACTTGGCTGCTTTGTCCGTAGCTTCTAACACTGCTTGGGTAAATTCTAAACGTTTGGGGAAGGAAAACTTGGTGCTATCTACATAGTCTCCTGGTTGGTTAGCATCGTCGTAGTCTTTGGCGTTTACCAGAATAATTTCTTGGAAACCATTACCTTGCCAATAGGCAATCATTTCCTCATTGGTTTTGGTGGAAACCATGCTGTGGTGTTCTTGAGAGTAACCATTCCAAACCAAAATAGGGAGGAAGTTGGTAACTTTGGGATAGGCAGTGTGGAAGTGACCAAAACTACTCATAATATATGGTTCGCCAAGACCTCCATCGCCGATGGTAACAGGGAAGAGAATACCTGGGTGAAGTTTGGCTCCTGCCATGGCAAAATGTTGTCCCTGTCCCAATGGCCCTGCGGGGTTGAGCAGTCCTGGTATTTGTCCTGAGAGGTGTCCGAGGAGTCCGTGCATTTCTCGGAAACGTTCCCCTAACTGTTCCACGGTTTTGATGCCCATGTCTTCTAGGGAACGGTCAAGGAACATATTACTATAAAATCCTGGGGCATGGTGTCCTACTTCGGTGAGGATATTTTTGTAACCGAGCATCATGAGAGAAGCGATCGCCTCGGCAATACTGGCAAAACCCCCAGGGTGTCCAGAGGCTTTTGTTGCTGTAACTTGCAGTGTTAAGTAGCGTAAGGCATCAGCAGCCAGGAGAGTTTGGAAGACAGAAGCGGGGTCTGAGGGGGAGGGTATGGCTGTTTTATCAGGGCCGATCGCCGCTATTTTTCCATACTTTTCTAATGGGGGAACTTCTTTGCCAAAATAGGCAATACCTTGACAAAATGCAGGAATAGCGCTAGCTACTGTCATTGCTTCAATACCTCTAAAATTCTTAAGTAAATTTTACAATTTTTTGGGGTACTTGGGGCTGAAAAATTCCAATTAAATGAAGTTACAATAATTTGCTCTCCCAAGTAAGTAAATCAATCCCATTGATTTTAGTCTATGAAAACCAATTTAAAACTTGACATGAAAACCTTATATGACCAAGATTTTTACCAGTGGATAAATAGCACTGTCAAACAGATAAGAGAAAGAAACTTCTCAGAAGTTGACTGGGAAAACCTCTTAGAGGAGTTAGAAAGTTTGGGAAAACAACAGCAACAAGAATTAGAGAATCGTTTAATAGTTTTATTTGAACATCTGCTCAAATATGCCTACTGGTTAAGTGAAAAGGAATATAATGAGCGTGGGTGGAAAGGAACTATTCGGGAGCAGAGACAACAAATAAAGCGGTTACTCAAAAAGAATCCCAGTCTCAAACCTTATTTACTCCAAGTTTGGGCAGAATGTTATCAAGATGCTCGCGAAATTACCCTTGACAAAACAGGATTATCAGCAGATATTATCCCAGAACAAGTTTTCATAAATCAAGCAGAAATCTTAGATGAAAATTTCCTACCTGAGTTATAATAGTCACAGGGCATTTTCATTCTCCCAAAGTCCGCCTGGGATTTTAATCCCAGGCGCTCATTGAACATAGCCGAGATCTGGTTGAATTTTAAAACCTTTTTTGTAACAATTATTAGTCATTAGTCATTAGCTAACCAAACAATTACAAAAGATAAAATTGATAACTGATTTATTTAAAGGAGAAGATAGAATATGAAAACCTTAAATATTCCCTCAACATTTAAAGTAACAGAAGAACAGTTTGAAGTTCTGGCTGCTGCTAATAGAGAACTGCATTTAGAACGGAATAAAACAGGAGAATTAATAATAATGCCCCCCACTGGAGGAAATACGGGAAAACGGAATATTAATGTATCTTTTCAAATACAAGCATGGACTCGTCAAACAAAATTAGGAGTAGCTTTCGACTCTTCAACAGCTTTTAGATTACCCAATGGTGCAGAACGTTCTCCTGATGTAAGTTGGGTAAAATTAGCAAGATGGAATCAATTAACAGAAAAACAACAAGATACTTTTCCCCCTCTTTGTCCAGATTTTGTGGTGGAGTTAGGTTCCCCTACAGATACTCGGGAAAGTTTAAGACAAAAAATGCAGGAATATCGGGAAAATGGCACGCGGTTAGGATGGTTAATTGACCCGAAAAACAAAATAGTAGAAATATATCGACCTGAACAAACTGTAGAATTATTGCAGTCACCTTCAACTTTATCAGGGGAAGATATCTTACCAGGATTTGTGTTAGATATGCAGCAGATTTTTAGTTAAATTAGTTATGAATGGTGACTGGTGACTGGAAAAAAACATCGGAGAAGATAGACTATGAAAACCTTAAATATTCCCTCAACATTTAAAGTAACAGAAGACCAATTTGAAGTTCTAGCTGCTGCTAACAGGGAACTGCATTTAGAACGAAATAAAACAGGAGAATTAATAATAATGCCCCCCACTGGAGGAAATACGGGAAAACGGAACGCCCAAATATCTGCACAATTTGTTGTTTGGAATAATAAAACCAAACTGGGAGAAGTTTTCGACTCTTCAACAGCTTTTAGATTACCCAATGGTGCAGAACGTTCTCCTGATGTAAGTTGGGTAAAATTAGCAAGATGGAATCAATTAACAGAAGAACAACAAGATACTTTTCCCCCTCTTTGTCCAGATTTTGTGGTGGAGTTAGGTTCCCCTACAGATACTCGGGAAAGTTTAAGGCAAAAAATGCAGGAATATCGGGAAAATGGGACGCGGTTAGGATGGTTAATTGACCCAAAAAAGAAAATAGTAGAAATATATCGACCTGAACAAACTGTAGAATTATTGCAGTCACCTTCAACTTTATCAGGGGAAGATATCTTACCAGGATTTGTGTTAGATATGCAGCAGATTTTGTAGGGGCGGGTTTGGGGATAACCTAATAATCAACAGAATAATCTATATATCAAAACCCGCCCACGACTCTAGACAATTATCAATTAAGTAATTAGACAAAATTAATTACATGGGTGAGGGCGGGTTTTGAACAATCAATTTTTGTTGTGCAACATAGGTGATCCCGCTGGCCCGCCCCGTAAGAAATTCTGTAAATAATTTTGTCCACCTACTTATCAGGGCCGATCGCCGCTATTTTTCCATCAATCTGATTTTTCAAGAGATAGAAATGGGAGAAGTGAGTAAATTAGTGGTGTTTTCAACACTGAGGGGGGGACTGAAGAAATAACCTTGAATCTCTTCACATTGAAGATTGCGGACTAATTCTAATTGTTCTAGGGTTTCCACCCCTTCGATTACCACGCGCATTTTCAGATTACTACCCAGGGCGATCGCTGCTGAGATAATGGCTTGATTTTGGGGATTATGGGCGAGATTTTTAATTAAAGAGCGATCAATTTTGAGGGTATGAAAACTAAATTCTGTGAGATAACCCAGCCCAGAATTACCGATACCAAAATTATCCATACAGATGGAAACTCCTAGTTTTTGTAAATCCCCAATCCTCTTCCGAGCTAATTTCAGATTTTCCATAATCGTAGTTTCGGTAATTTCCAATTCCAGTAAATGGGGTTCTAAATAGGTTTGCTCTAAAATTTCTTGCACCATTGATACTAAATTTGGTTGTTGAAATTGTCGCTGGGAAAGATTCACAGATATTGACATGGGAGAAAGTCCTGCTTGTTGCCAGATTTTACTTTGATTACAAGCCGTTTTTAGCACCCACTCGCTCATGGGAATAATCAAACCAGTTTCTTCAGCTAAGGGGACAAATTGACTGGGAGAAACTAAGCCTATTTCTGGATGTTGCCACCGTAAAAGTGCCTCTACACCAACAATCTTGGCTTTTGTCACATTCACTTGAGGCTGATAGACTAGAAAAAATTGTTCTTGCTCTAAAGCTTTGTGTAGCATACTTTCAAGTCGTAAAACTTTGGCAGTTTCTTGATTAATGGGTTGACTGTAAAACTGATAGTTATTCTCTCCCAAATCTTGACTTTGAGCTAAGGCTGTTTGGGCTTTTTTTAGGAGAATATGGGGTTCAGCACCATCTTCAGGATAGATAGCAATGCCAATATTTTTACTCAGATAAATTTGGCGGTTTTCTACTTCAAAAGGTTGCTCAAGTTTTGCCAATATTCTTTGGGCTATTTTAGCAATATTTTTAATGTTACGAACTTGGGGGAGAAGGGCAATAAATTTATAGTCTTCTGGACGCGCAACTGTATCCCCTGCGCGAAAACAGGTTTTTAAACGTTGCGCAAAGTCTTTTAACAGTTCATTTGCTGTACCATCACTCAAGCTCTCTTTTAACTGGTCAAATTGATTAATTTCTATGGCAATTATTGCCATTAATTGCTCGTTTCTTTGAGCATTGGCGGTGGCGGTGGCTAGCTGTTCAATAAATAAAGTTTTGTTGGGTAAACTTGTTACTGGGTCATAAATATTTTCTGAGCTCGTCTTTTCTTCTCTGAATTTGCGGTTGGTGATGTCGCGCACTGCGAAACAAAATATTTTTTCTTGTTCGTAAGCAATTAGGCTAACATTTACCTCAACTTTAATTAAATATTCATCTTGATGACGGTGGTAAGATTCCCAGACAAAGCTAACTTTTTCAGCTTGGATTTGTTGGAGCTGCTGTTCGATAATTTCAGGGTCTTCTGCTACTAGATCGTAAATTGTTAGTCCTAAAATTTCTGCTGTTGTGTAACCAAGTAAATTGCAATAGGCATTATTCGCTTCCATGACGCTTTTAGTTGCAGCATCAACTAATAAGATTCCTTCTGCTGCTTGCTGAATTACCGCGCTGTAGCGTTGGGAGATATCTTGCTGTGCAGCTTCAAACTTTTTTTCTTTACTATCATTTAAAATGTAACTTCTAATCAGCTTGGTGTCGGGTAAGTATTGAATATATTGTTTAAATATTTGTGAGCCAATTTTTACTTCCCGAATAAATGATCCACCTACTTTACTTTCAGAGTTTGTTGTTAAATCTGCTAGCAGGGGATGGTCTAATTTTGCTTGATGAATGTATTTAAATGTTTCTGTAGCTGCTGCATTGATAAAAGTAATATTTCCTGACCAGTCAATTTCTATCACTGGATTATTAGTTAATTCAGATAATGAGATTAATTTATCTTTGTTGAGCATCATATTTTGCTCTGAGCTGATCCCACTTACTTTAAATTTATTAGCACCTGTTGATGTTTCCGAGCTAGTAACTGTATTTTGGGTTTCAAAGTCATCTTTTTTTAGTTCTTCTATTTCTTTTAATTCTTCTAGTATTTTATAAGTTAAACTATATTCTAAGGCTATTTGAATGATATCCCCTGTTTTTAAGGAGTGAATAAAACATTTTTTATCGTTCACAAAAATCCCGTTAGTACTTCTATTTCCTTGTAAATCACCATCAAGTATCCAATAGGAAAGATTATTGTTTACGTCTCTTCTTCTGACTAAGCTAGCATGGTGGCGAGAAATCTTTTTAGAAGGGATAACAATAGAGCTTTTTGGCCCGCGACCAATGGAATATACAGGTGTATCCAGAATCATTGTCCGTCGAAAATTTTGGCATTCAATTACTAAAACATGGTAAATTGGCTGGTTCATGGTTGATGGTTGATGGTTGATGGTTCATTGTTCATTGTTGATGGTTGATGGTTTATTGTTGATTAGGAAGGGATGGTTAAAGAGCCAATTTCAAGTAAGTTGGTAGCAGCTTCAACACTGAGGGGTTCACTGAGCAAATAACCTTGCATTTGTTCGCAGCGAAGACGACGTAATAGTTGAAACTGCTCCATTTTTTCTACTCCTTCAGCTACTACTCTCATCTGAAACCCACGCCCTAAAGTAATTAAAGCAGAAATAGTTGCTATATCTTTGGGTTTATCTGTGAGTTCTAGGACTAATTCTTGATTAATTTTGAGGGTATTGAAAGAAAATTCCTGTAAATGACTCAGCGCAGAATTACCTTTCCCAAAATCATCTAGGGCAATTTTTACTCCCATTTCTCCCAATTCAGAGAGGGTTTTTTTGGCAAAGTTGATATTTTCTGTCAAGGCTGCTTCTGTAATTTCAATTTCTAGATACTTGGTCTGTAATTCAGTTGCCTTGAAAATCTCCTTGAGCATTGTTACTAAATTTGCTTGTTGGAATTGTTTTGGGGAGAGGTTTACTGTTACTGGTAGCTTAGGCAGATCTGTTTTTTGCCAGGTTTGATTTTGGGCTATGGCTGTTTCTAGTATCCATTGGCTGATACTTACAATCATGTTAGTTTCTTCAGCTAAGGGGATAAATTGTTCGGCAGTAATTTCCCCTAATTCTGGATGCTGCCACCGTAATAATGCTTCTAAGGCAACTATCCTACCATCTTTGATATTTACTTGTGGTTGATAGACAAGAAAAAACTGTTTTTCTTCTAAGGCATGGGTGAGCAAATTTTCGAGGCGTAACAATTTTGTATTTTGTGAACTTAGCTTCGAGTTGTAAAATCCCAGGTTATTTGAACCTGTTTTTTTAGCGTTGGCTAATGCTGTGTCTGCATAACTTAAAAGCGTGTCTTTTTCTTCAGCATCGTTGGGATAAATAGCAATACCAATGTTGCATCCTAGCTGAATTTTTTGCTGATCTAAGTTAAAGGGTTGGTTGGCAGCATCGATAATTTTTTTGCCTATTTTAGCTGCATCATTCGGGTTATAAATTCGGGGGAGAAGTATCATAAATTCCTCTCCTCCCCAACGAGCAACCGTATCACCCATACGGGAACAAGATTTTAGTCGTTTGGCAAATTCTTTTAATAATTGATCGGCGATCGCATAACTCAAGCGATCGCTTATTTTCCTAAATTCTTCTAGTTCCACAAACATTACAGCCATTAAGTTCCGATTTCTTTGTGCATTCGCCAAAGCAACTATCATCTGCTCATTAAATAATATTCTATTGGGCAGCTCTGTTACTATGTCGTGATTTGCTTGATACTGGAGCGTTTCTTCTGACCTTTTTCTTTGAGTAATATCCCGCACAACAAAACAGAAAATCTCGCCCCCTCCGTAAGTAATTAGGCTTAAACTTACTTCAACATTCACCCTCGTGCCTTCTTTGGTGAGATGTCGCTCTTCCCTTACAAAGTCTAGTTTTTCTGTTAATAGTCTTTCCAAGTCTCTTTCTACCAATTCCCGATTTTCTGCTACTACATCATATAGTGTTAATTGCAAAATTTCTTCCCCTGTATAACCCAATAAATTGCAATAACTCTTGTTGGCTTCAATAATTTTTTTTGTCCCAGCATTTACTAGAAAAATTCCCTCAGAAGCTTGCCTTACTACTGCTTTATACTTTTCTTCGCTTTCCCTGAGCGCTATTTCCATTTGTTTGCGCTTGGTAAAATCAAAGATATAACTTCTAATGAGCTTACTTTCTGCTAAATAGTGTACATATTGTTCAAATACTTCGTTACCGATTTTTATTTCGCGAACAAATAAGCTTCCCTGTCTGTTAGGAGACTGTTTTAATAATCCTTCCAATATTGGATGTTCTAATTTAGCTTGATGAATAGTTTTAAATTTAGCCGTTGCTGCTGGATTTAAGTAAGTTATCTTTCCTGACCAATCTATTTCAATAATGGGATTGGGACTTAATTCTGGAAATGATGCTAATCTGATTCTATCTTTTTCTCTACTTACTTCTTCTAAGTCTTCTGTTGAAATAATGGTTTTTTTGGCCTCTTCAGTAATTGAAGTTTTAGTGCTACTAATCCTCGTTTTATCTTCTGGATCTTGAAACAAATCTTGTCCTGCTGCATTGGAGACAATTTGATAAATTGCCTTGGCTTTACCCCCAAAATTTATAATATCTCCATGTTTTAAATCGTGAGATAAATAATTTTTGCCGTTAATCATTAAACCATTCGTACTTCTTGCTCCCTGTAAATCTCCATCTATTATTCTATAGGAATAACTATCACTTTCGTAATCATTTTTTCTAATTAATGTGGCATGGGAACGAGATACTTGATAATCGTAAATTACTATGGAGTTCCTCGAATCTCTCCCCAGGGTATAGGTACTCTCTTCTAGAGGAATTATCCGCCTACCTTTTTTATCTTCGATTACTAATAGATGGCGAAATGGTTGTAAATTACTCATTTTTCATCTTTAATTGTTAATTGTTAATTGTTAATTGTTGATGGTTGATGGTTGATGGTTAATTGCTGATGGTTCAACTATCAACTTTAATTGTTGATTGTTAATGGTTAATGGTTAATGGTTAATTGCTGATGGTTCAACTATCAACTTTAATTGTTGATTGTTAATGGTTAATGGTTAATTGCTGATGGTTCAACCATCAACTATCAACCATCAACCATCAACTATCAACTATCAACCATCAACCATCAACTATCAACCATCAAATCAGTCACCGCCCCTACACTACTTGAAGAAACCAATTTGGCATATTTAGCCAACACTCCTTTAGTGTAACGTGGTTTTGGAGGTTGCCATGTTTGACGACGGGTTGCCAATTCTGCCTCGGATACATTTAATTGTAATAACTTTTCTTTAGCATCAATGGTAATAGAATCTCCTTCTTGCACTAAAGCGATTGTCCCACCTACTGCAGCTTCTGGCGCAACATGACCAACTACCATTCCATAAGTACCACCAGAGAAGCGGCCATCTGTAATTAAACCTACGGAGTCCCCTAAACCTGCACCAATAATGGCTGCAGTGGGGGCTAGCATTTCCCGCATTCCTGGGCCACCTTTTGGCCCTTCATACCGAATTACAAGTACATCTCCTGCTTGAATTTTACCTGCGAGAATAGCAGCCAGGCAGTCTTCTTCTGATTCAAATACCCGCGCACTGCCAGTTATTTTCGGGTTTTTCACCCCGCTTATTTTGGCTACAGCCCCTTCCGTAGCTAAATTACCTTTTAAAATAGCTAAATGTCCTTCTTTGTAGAGTGGGTTATCCCAAGTACGAATCACTGCTTGATTTGCTGGGGGTGTATCTGGTATATTTTTTAAGACTTCAGCAATGCTTTGTCCACTAATTGTTAAGGCATCTCCGTGTAATAAATCATTTACAAGGAGCATTTTCATGACCTGGGGAATACCTCCAGCTTGATGGAGGTTAACAGTAACATATTTGCCAGAAGGTTTGAGATCGCATAAAACTGGGACTCGCTGACGCATAGTTTCAACATCATCGAGGAAGAGTTGCACCCCCATACTATGGGCGATCGCCAATAGGTGCAGCACCGCATTGGTGGATCCTCCCACTGCCATAATTACTGCCAGAGCATTGTCAAAAGCTTTGCGGGTTAAAATCTGACTGGGTAAAATTTGCTTTCTAATTGCTTCGGTCAAGACCATGGCTGATTTTTCCGTACTTTCTGCCTTTTCTCCATCCTCTGCTGCCATAGTAGAAGAATAAGGCAAGCTCATCCCCATTGCTTCAAATACAGAAGACATGGTATTTGCGGTGAACATTCCCCCACAGGAACCTGCACCTGGACAAGCATTGCGCTCTACTGCTAGTAATTCTTCATTGCTGATTTTCCCAGCGCTATATTGCCCCACTGCTTCAAAAGCACTAACTACCGTTAAATCTTGTCCATTATAGTTGCCTGGTTTGATTGTGCCACCATAGACAAAAATAGCTGGGATATTCATGCGGGCGATCGCCATCATTGCTCCTGGCATATTTTTATCACAACCGCCGATGGCTAAAACCCCATCCATGCTCTGCCCATTACAAGCAGTTTCAATGGCATCTGCAATTACTTCTCGCGATACCAGGGAATATTTCATCCCCTCTGTCCCCATGGAAATCCCATCACTTACAGTAATTGTGCCAAATACCTGGGGCATAGCACCTGCTTTTTTTAGCCCTGCTTGGGCCCTTTTTGCTAGCTCATCTAACCCCATATTGCATGGAGTTATGGTACTGTAACCATTCGCAATTCCCACAATGGGCTTGTTAAAATCCTCATCACCAAAACCCACCGCCCTTAGCATAGCACGATTGGGAGTTCTTTGCACTCCTTTTGTAACAACTTGGCTTTTTAAGTTCTCTACCATGTATTTATTCTCCTCTTCTGTTACTATTTGCTCGACTGTTCTGTAAAACTTCTGAAAATCTTGAGTAATGGTAAATCTACTTTTTGGGCGTTGCTGAATTGAGGTGTGAATTATATTTTTACAAAACCTACTAACCCAACTCAAACCCTCTCCCCACTCCCTACTCCTTGCTGTGGTATGGTGTACTTTAAAATAGCAACGCCCTTTTTGAACTTTCCCTGCCAATATGAATATTGTATAATAAGCTTAAAATCATTAATCATTGATCTGGTTCTAAGTTTCTATTCTGGAGTTTTGCTATAATTTTTTACTTTAATAAATATTAAGCCGAAAAGTATCTTTGAGCAAAGGAGGTAATTTGTTAAAATGTATTTGGTCATGCAACTTGCTTTTCATTGCAGAAAAAGTAACTTATGAAAGAAAATTTTTCCTCAACCCAAAGTATAACTCAAATCCTAACTTCTATAGAACAAGAGCAATTTACAGGATGGCTAGATGCAGAGTCTGCTACTGGTCTTCAGTGGAGAGTTTATATCTGTCTAAGTCGTCTGCTTTGGGCTGATGGAGGGACTCATCCTCATCGTTCTTGGCGAAGACTTTTAGCTAAATATGCTCCCAAATTAAACCTCAATCAGGTGAAAATTGATGACGCGGATCAATATGAGTGCTGGAATTATTACGTTCTTACTCTGTTGCTCAAACGCAACCTCATTGAAGGGGATGGAGCCACGGCTTTGATTCAAAATAAAATCACAGAAGTTATTTTGGATATTCTTCACGAGGAAGAGTCTGGGGAAGAACTCAATTATACCCTAAAACCAGAATCTACTAATTTTCTCATGGAAGCTGGGCTAAAAGTTTCTGTCAGTGTAGTAACAATTAAACAAGCTCTTTTTGTGGTTAAACAGGAAAGATCAGCTTGGTGTCAGCGGGGTTTTAGTATTTGGTCTCCCAATCTTTCCCCGATTATTAAAGACCCAGCACAACTTCAAAAAGCAGTTTCTACTATTGTTTATCAAAATTTTACTAGGTTGTTTAATGGTAAACTAACTCTGCGAGATTTGGCTTTACAGATGAATAAAGATGTGGTGCTTTTAACTGCTTCTATTTCAACTTATGTATTGCGGGGCTGGTTGGATTTGCTGGAAGTTCCCGATTTACCACCACACCAAACTCCTTTGAAACCAGTTGTCAAAACGATTTCTCAAGTTCAAGAAACTGCGCCGACAAAAACAAGTTCTTCCTCTACTGTTACAGTTCAAGCAGTACCTAGTCAGCCATTAATTGTTTGTATTGATGATAGCCCCCAAATTCACCAAATTATGCAGCAGATTCTTACTTTAGCAAATTATCGTTTTCTGGCTATTCAAGATGCTTTACAGGCTGTTCCTACTTTAATTGCTTCTAGTCCTGATTTTGTTTTTCTGGATTTGGGAATGCCGATCTTGAATGGTTATGAAATATGTGCTCAAATTAGAAGAGTTACTAAACTGCAAAATATTCCTGTGGTTATTCTTACCAGTAATGATGGTATTGTCGATCGCATGCGCTCTAGAGTAGTTGGGGCTTCTGGTTTTTTGGGTAAACCAATTGTGGAAGACAAAGTAATTAGTATGGTGAAAAAGTTTTTGGGAGATGGTAAATAGTTTTAGACCAATAAATAATAAAAAGGAAAAATATGAAAACAGTTCTTGTGGTTGATGATAGTTTGACGGAAAGAAGATTGCTAAGTACTTATTTACAACAGGTGGGTTTAACAGTACTTAGTGCAGCAAGTGCTGAAGAGGCAATGGAAAAAGTGAATCATCATCCCCCAGAATTAATAATTTTAGATGTGATTATGGGGGGAAAAAGTGGGTTTGAAATGTGCCGCAAGTTGAAGTCAGATCAAACAACTAAATCCATTCCTGTGATTATTTGTTCTTCTAAATGTACTGCAGCTGATAAAATGTTAGGCAAAGCTCTGGGAGCAGATGAGTATGTGGGTAAACCAGTGGATCAAGCTGAATTTTTACGGAAAGTAAAGGCGATAATTGCTGTTTGAGCAGGAGAAAAAATATCTATGTTAAGCTCAACTAAGTCAGGGGCAATATCCATTAGTTTTGCTGGGGAGGAATTGGCAGCTAGGAAGAAAAAAGTTGAGAAGTTTTTACAGTTTCAGCTCGGAAAAGATAAAGGGTTACTTTGGGCTGAAATAGTAAGGGAAATTATTACAGTACCAGAAAGTGAGATTTTGCCTGTACCCCAAATGCCAGAATGTGTAATTGGGATTTATAGTTGGCGGAGTGAAATGCTTTGGATAGTTGATTTGGAAAACCTTTTGGGCTACCATTCTCCTCTGCTGAATAGTTCGGCAAATCTGTCTTTAATGACGATGATTGTGGAATTAGATGGCCAGTTTTTGGGTTTAGTAGTCCAGGATGTTAATGATATTGTTGAATACGATTTACAGGCAATGCAGCCCCCCTCTTTGGAATTGTTTTCGGGTTTTTTGTTACCTTTTATCCTGGGACATTTTACTGAAGTTTCCACTAATCAAATGCTTTTGTTGTTGCAGGTGGAAACAATTTTTGATTATTCTCTTTGGGGCGTAAATATAGCAATCCTAAATGAATCGTGAAAAAGCCCTCACCCCCTCTCCCCGAGGGAGAGGGGAGTTAAATAAGTAGATAAGCTTGCATTATTTACACAATTTCTTACGGGGCGGGTTTAGCCTTGATCGAGCTGAGCAATTGAGCAAAAAATCAAAACCCGCCCGAACCTGCGGTAATTAATGAAAGTGCGAACACTTAACATTTCACAATTGATTTAGACTCGCTATAATAGTTGATAGTTGAGGTAAATAAGATAATTAATAAATGATAGGGAAAGATGGAGAATAGAAAAGAAATAATCGGGGCTATTGGGGCAATTAAAAAAGAATTGCAACAGGCAGGTTTGAGCGGAAATGTTAAAGAGCAACTAGATTTGATGGAAAAAGTGACAGGTTGGGGAGGAGGGGAGTTGTTCAAAAAAGAACGCGATCGCCTGAATCTAATTCTCAAGGAAATAAACACCTGTAATAATCTTGATAGTCTCTTGACAGTCACTACTAATTTAATTCGGGACTCCTTAAAAGTAGATCGGGTACTAATTTATCGTTTTGATGACAACAATAATGGAAAAGTCATCACCGAAGCTCTCACTACTGGTTGGACTCCAGCCAAAGGAGAAACTTTACCAGCAAGTTGTTTCGGCGCAGATCAGAGTGCAGATTATGCAGAAAAGCAAACAGTAAGAATAACTGGGGTAGATAAATTAACCCCTTACCAAATCCAATTACTGGAAAAATTCCAAGTAAAAACAAGTATTGCTTTGCCTATTTTCCAGGAAGAAAAAATTTGGGGTTTGTTGGTAGCCCAGCAATGTGGAGGAGTAGGGAAATGGCTAGAGGCAGATATTCATTTCCTCGAAAACCTCGCCAGAGAATTAAGCCTCTATATGGAAACAAAAAAATTGCAAGGCGAACTACGGCAGCTGTTGGAAAGGGAAGCAGCAGTAGCTAGGGTGGTGCAAAAAATCCAGCAATATGACGATTTGTCAAAGATTTTTAAAGTAATTGTTCGGGAAACAAGGCAAATTCTCACTGCCGATCGGGTAGTGGTATATCAGTTTAACCCAGATTTCAGTGGGGAGGTAATTGCTGAGTCGGCGGGAGCTGAATGGGTTTCGGTAATTCAACTTCAGCAGGTAGATGAAGATTTGTATAGCACTTCTATGAGTTTAGAAGATCAATGTTATCTTAAGTCTTTGGCTACTTCAGGACCTAGTTCGGAGGCAGATACTTATTTCAAAGATACGCAAGGAGGGAAGTATGTTAAAGGGAAGAAAATCAGCATTATTAATGATGTGAATGCGGCAGGATTTTCCAGGTGTTACCTAGAATCTTTAGAGAAGTATCAAGCCAGAGCTTATGTAATTGTGCCAATTTATCAAAATGAGAAACTCTGGGGATTATTAGCAGCTTATCAAAATTCTGGCCCTAGAAATTGGCTCTCCTCGGAAGTGAATTTAATGTTGCAGTTGAGTGGAACTTTGAGTATGGCACTGCAACAAGTAAACCAAATAGAGCAGTTACGGGAGCAATCACAGCAAATGCAGGTAGTTACTGAGCAGGAGCGGGTGACAGTTAATATTATTAACCGTATTCGGGAGTCTTTGGATTTAAACAGTATTTTTAAGAATACTACCCAAGAAGTTCGGCAATTGTTAAGTGCTGATCGCGTTGGAGTATATCGCTTTAATCCTGATTTTAGTGGGGAATTTATTACTGAGTCTGTGGGTGCGGGTTGGGTATCGGTGATCGAGGAGCAAAAAATAGACGCTACTTTAATCAGTAATCTCTCTCAGGAAGACCGCTGTACTATGAAAGAGTGGGACGGAAATAACAATGATGGGGATACTTATTTTCGAGAAACCGCTGGGGGTGGTTATGCTCGTGGAGTGAAGTTTAAAAAAGTAGATGATATTTATCAGGCAGGATTTTCTGCTTGCTATCTCAATGTGCTGGAAAAATATCAGTGTCGCGCTTATATTATTGTGCCAATTTTTCAGGAGGATAAGCTCTGGGGTTTATTTGCAGCTTATCAAAACTCAAATACCAGAAATTGGCAAAAATGGGAAGTGGAATTGATGATTAAAATTGCTTCCCAGTTAAGCATTGCGGTGCAGCAAGCTGAATATGTGCAGCAATTGGAAAAAACAGCCAAACTGGAACGGGGATTAGCAACAATGATAGATAGGATGCGACGTACCCGCGACTTACAAGTAATTTTTGATATTGCTACCCAAGAAAGTCGTAGATTATTGGAAGTTGAGCGCTGTGTTATTTACCGTTTTAACCCTGACTGGAGTGGGGAGTTTATTGCAGAATCTAGTGTGGGTGGTTGGGTAAAATTGATGAAAAATATTCCCTATGTTTTGGATACTTATTTGCAGGAAACACAGGGAGGACGTTATCAAGATAATGAATGTTTGGCAGTAAATAATATTTATCAGGCAGGTCATACTGAATGTCATATAGAATTGTTAGAACAGTTTGAAGCAAAAGCTTATGCGATCGCCCCGATTTTTGCAGGCCAACAACTCTGGGGTTTAATTGCTATCTATCAAAATTCTACCCCACGTCAATGGCAACCAATGGAAGTAAATACTCTCAAACAAATTGGGGGACAAATTGGGAGTTTAATGCAGGAAGTGAGCTACATTGAGCAACTACGCATTCAGTCAGAAGATTTGGCAAAAGTAGCCCAACGGGAAACCAATTTTATCCGTTTATTAGCCAAAATCAACCAAAAAATTATTGAACAAAGTCAGCAAAAACTTAACCTAGAAAGTCTGTTTAAAACCAGTACCCAAGAATTGCGTAAACTCCTGAAAGCAGATCGGGTAGCAGTGATTGGGTTTGAGTCTGGTTGGAGAATGAGAGTTTTACAAGAAGATGTTGCTACAGGTTATACTAAGTTAGTAGCAACTGAAGCAGGAATAATAGAAGATCCTGAGCTAGAAGAAAATAATGGGGGGCGATATGCCAAGCACCAAAATTTAGTAGTTAATGATATCTATCAGGCAGAAATTTCTAGCTTTGAGTTTGAATTTTTCGAGCAAATAGGCGCAAAAGCTTGTGCAATTATTCCCATTTTCAAAGGCAAGCAACTGTGGGGGTTGTTAGCCACTTATCAAGGAAATTCTCGTGTCTGGGAAGAAGGAGAAGTGCGGTTATTGTACCAAGCAACCCAACAATTAGAAGTGTCGATTCAGTTAGCTGAATATTTAGACAAAGTAGATAAACAATCAGAAGAATTATCTAATACTGTGGAGCGGGAAAAAGCCGCCAAAGAAGAAATTCAAAAACGAGTAATTGATTTGCTTACTGTTGTCCAAGCTACATCTGTTGGGGATTTAACCGTCGTGGCTAATGTTACGGAAGACGAAGTAGGAACTATAGCAGCAGCTTATAATATTACCTTAGATTCTCTACGAGAGATTATCATGCAGGTACAGACTGCCGCCCTCCAAGTAGCCGAAACTACCAGCGATAGTACGGTGGCGATCGACAATTTAGCAGAGCAAGCAAAAAAGCAGTTTGAAGAACTATACCAAGCCCTGGATCAAATTCAGGAAATGGTTAATGCTACGGAGCAAACAACAAATAACGCTCAAGCAGTGGGGAAAGCAGTCAACCAAGCAAATCAAATTCTCACCACTGGAGATGGGCAAATGAATAAAACCGTAGATAGTATTCTTGGGATTCGCTCTACTGTGCAAGAAACCAGTAAGCGAGTGAAACGTTTACGGGAATCATCTCAGAAAATTTCAAGAGTAGTGAGTGTGATTGGGGATTTTGCCAAACAAACTAACTTGTTAGCGTTGAATGCAGCATTAGAAGCTACCAGGGCAGGAGAATATGGCAAAGGTTTTGCCGTAGTAGCAGATGAAGTGCGGAATTTAGCCCATCAATCTGCCGAAGCAACTACAGAAATTGAAAAGTTAGTGCAGGAAATTCAAGAAGAAACCCAAGAAGTTGCCACAGCAATGGATACAGGGATTCAACAAGTAGCAGAAGGTACTAATTTAGTCAACGATACTCGTCAGAGTTTAAATGAAATTGTGGCAGCTACCGCTGAAATAAATCTTTTAGTTGAAGGAATTACTCAAGCAACCAATACCCAAACTCAACAAGCAGAATCAGTAACTAATGTAATGACTCAAGTAGCTGCTATTAGTCAAGATACCGCAGAAAATGCCCTCAAAATTTCTTCCTCTTTCCAAGAATTGTTAGTTATGGCTCAATTATTACAATCCAGTGCAGGTCAATTTAAAGTAAATTAAATGGTTGATTGTTGATGGTTGATGGTTGATGGTTAATTGTTGATGGTTGATGGTTAATTGTTGATGGTTGATGGTTAATTGTTAATGGTTAATTGTTGATGGTTAATTGTTCACAACTATCAATGGTTGATTGTTAATTGTTGATTGTTATAGCAAAGAGGGGAATAGTTAGGACATTATCAAAATCTAAAACTTAATAATAGTAAGGGTTTTCCTTCTGCCTTCTGCCCTCTGCCTTCTGCCTTCTGCTATAATTGTCAGAAACCTTGAATGTTAATTGTTCACAACTATCAACTATCAACTATCAACTATCAACTATCAACCAACTATCAACTATCAACTATCAACCATCAACCATCAACTATCAACTATCAACCAACTATCAACTATCAACCATCAAGAAAAGATGATTACAGATCCGAATATTCGAGAGCAAGCATATCAATATTTTTTAGAGGAAGCACCAGCACTCCTTGAAATCATTGAAGAAGAATTATATTCCTTAAAAAATGAAGATGAAGATAGAAAAATCAAAGTAAATCAAATGATGCGAGCAGCTCATACTTTGAAAGGAGGAGCAGCAAATGTAGGCTTAGAAACAATTAAAATCGTAGCCCATTCCCTCGAAGATGTTTTAAAAGCCCTTTATAACCCCCAGGTAGTAATTGACACAGAAATCAAAAAACTCCTGTTTGAAAGTTATGAATGTTTGCGCCAACCATTAATGGCAGAATTAACCAAATCAACCATTGATGAAACAGAAATTAAGCAGAGCGCAGTCCGAATTTTTGCCCAGTTAGAAGCAAAATTAGGAAATTTTTTGCATAACCAAGAAGCTTTTCCCAGTGCAGAAGAATTAGGCATTGATGTAATTCAGTCTTTCTTTGAGGTAGTAATACCAGAGCAATTAGAAGAAATAGCTGCTGTTTTAGCCACTCAAGAAACGGCTAAAATCGCCGAAGTGTTACGCAATAAAGTAGAAGTATTTGTGGGGTTAGCAGAATCATTAAATCTTCCAGGTTTTGAGGCGATCGCCGCCACCACCCTCTCCGCACTAAATCACAACCCTGGGGAAACAATTCTCATTGCTCAAACCGCTCTCAATGATTTTCAAGCAGCACAAAAAGCCGTATTAGGAGGGGAAAGGAAAATAGGAGGAAAACCTTCAGAAACCCTGCTCAAACTAGCAGAAAAAGTAGTAGAAAATGAAGCATTATTTGACGAAAGCGAAGCCCTTTCTTTTTTAGAAGAAAATTTCGGTCAGGAATTAATCGTGGGAGCATTTGACCAAGAATTAATCCCAGAAACTCACTCCCTGAAAACTGCCCTAGAAGAATTGCGCCAATTTCTCCAACAAAATAATTCGGGAGCAACCAATGAATTGTATTTTAAAATAGTTAAGTGTATTATAGGCTGGTTTCATCACTGCCAAGAAATACCTTTAGCACAATTAAGTTTAAGCCAACTAATTGCTCATCCAGAAGCACCAGATCCAGCCAAATATTTAGAGAATTGGCTGTATAAATTTCTCCAGTTTCTCAAAGAGCAACAAGACAGTCCCAGTCTCCGCCTCTACCGTTACTGGACAACACTAGAAGTGCTGTATGTAGTAGCAAAATTTACCGCCATCAATCAGCCAATTTTACCACAGAAAATCCAGCAAATTTATCAAGCGTATCAAAAATATCCACCCATCAGCCCAGAAGAAGCAAACTGGCTAACATCCCCTGGAGCTCAAGAATTAATTAACATAAGCGATCGCCTAATTTTTCCCGATTACCTAGAAATGGAAATAGAGAATATCAAGGCAGAAAACTTACCCATTTTAACCCCAAAAATGAGCACAGATGATTTAGCAGCAGATTTACCCTTATCAGAAAAAGCCATTACTCCATCAAAATATGTGCAGCAGAAAACCAGCTCAAAAGCAAAACAGGGAAAACCCCAAGTAAAACAGCAGCAAAAGAAAGAAAAAGTATCCCAGACAGTGCGAGTAAGTTTAGCAGGACTAGAAGAATTAAATCATCAAGTTGGGGAACTTTTAATTAGTCAAAATAAAACCGCCCTGCAAGACGAACAAATTCAAGGCTCAGTGCAAGATTTAAGCGAAAGAATCAATAAAAATCAGCAGATCGTGAACCAATTAAATGAAAGTTATGCTGAGAAATTTTCCCATCAAGAGGAGTCAGAAGAAATCCCCTTACTGTTAAAATCAGCCTTAGCAGAAATAGCAGAGTCAGCAACAGCAGCAGAAAAAGTCAAAGTCCTCACCTCCGAATCGAGTCAAAACTTGAAAAGACAGCAACGGATGTTGTTTCAGATGCGAGATGAACTCATAGATTTAAGAATGTCACCCATTGGCAATATTTTAAATCGGTTTCCCCCCATGATCGACCAGTTTTGTAGTCAATATGAAAAACAAGCAGACTTAAAACTAAGCGGTCATCATATTTTAGTAGATAAAGCCATTGCCGAAAAACTTTATGAACCCCTACTCCATTTAGTGAGAAATGCCTTTGATCATGGCATAGAAACCCCAGCAGAACGTAGTAAATTAGGCAAATCAGAAATAGGAAACATTGAAATCAGAGCTTATCATCAAGGAAGCAAAACCATTATTGAAGTCCGAGATGATGGACGAGGATTAAACTTTGAGCGCATCAAAGAAAAAGCAGTTAAAAGTAATTTAATCAGCAGTGCCAAAGTCCATCAAATTCCCGAATCTCAACTATTACAATTCCTCTTTGAACCAGGATTTTCCACCTCAGCTAAAGTCAGCGAATTATCAGGCAGAGGCGTAGGCTTAGATGTAGTTCGCTCTCAATTAGAAGCATTAAAAGGTAGCATTGCCATCGAATCAAGCTATCAAGAAGGAACAACATTTTCCCTGCAAATACCCCTCACCCTCAGTATTGCCAAATTAATGGTAGTCAGTACCGATGGCATCATCCACGCATTATTACCAGATGTAATCGAGAAAATCATCATCCCCAAATCCGAAGAAATTCAGCGATTTGAAGGGCAAAAAGTCCTGCACTGGCGAGGGGAAAATGACAACCTCACAGTACCAGTGCGCAAACTATCACGGTTGCTTTACTACAGCCGCAGTGTTCCTGGTGACAGTGAAGACCATGATTCAAATAGTCCCATTCTCTTGCTACGAAGACAAAAAGGCCTACTAGGATTAGAAGTAGATCAAGTATTGGGAGAACAAGAATTAGTAATTAGACCATTAGGCAGCGCCCTTGCCCCACCTCCTTATGTATATGGTTGCAGTATTTTAAGTGATAGCAGTTTAACCCTGGTAATAGATGGTAACGCCCTAGTTGAGAAGACCAGAGAGCAGCAACTCGAGCAAACCCCAACTCCCAGGAAGCAAAAATTACCAACCCAACCCAAACAAGAATTACTCCCAGAAAGCAGAAAAACCTTGTTAGTAGTAGATGACTCACTCAGTTTGCGTCAAAGCTTAACCTTAATCCTGGAAAAAGCAGGCTATCAAGTGATCCAAGCTCTTGATGGTATAGACGCAATTAAAAAGTTACAAAAAGTCCAAGTTGACCTCATAATTTGCGATTTAGAAATGCCCCAGATGAATGGTTTTGAATTTCTCCAAGCAGTACGCAAACAACCAGACCTATCACAAGCCCCCATCGTTATGTTAACTTCCAGAGGTAACAAACAATATCGACAACTAGCCAAACAATTAGGAGCAGCAGACTACTGGACTAAACCCTATGGAGAGCAGGAATTGCTTGCAGCTATTGCCGACTTACTGAATTTTGCTTAAAATCACCCATGCAAAAAGCTCTTGGGAGTCTTGCCGTGTTTCGACCCCAAGAGCTTTTTACTTTCTGTCCCTCCTCACACAATCATTATAATAACCACTTAACCTGAAATTGTGGCCAGGGAGAGTGACAGTTTAACAATTGTCACAGACTTTTGCCTGTACAAGGGGGGATTGGGGTTCGATAACAAAAAAAATACAAAAAGCCTATCCTGCTTATTTACCCAGTCCTGGGTAAAAAATTTGGCAAGAGGAATTGTTCAGAGCGGTAATTTTCCCACCGATGACTATTGTAATTAAATTATAGTCCTCATTGAATCATGTCCATCATAGTTGATGATAATAGGAACGATACCACTCAACAAAAAGGGGAATACCTACTTCAATGGGCGTTTGGGGTTTAAACCCAGTATCCCTGGTTAATTCTTCAATATCCGCGTAGGTTTCTGGTACATCTTCTAGTTGAAGGGGCAGCATATTTTTAAGAGCTTTTTTCCCCAGACTTGCTTCTAAAACCTCAATAAATGTTAGCAATTCCACAGGCTGATTATTGCCAATATTGTAGATTTTATAAGGAGCGTAACTGCTGCCAGGTTCTGGGTTAAAAGCCGACCAATTGGGATTAGGTTGGGGAGTTTTATCAATAATCCGAACTACCCCTTCTATAATATCATCAATATAGGTAAAATCGCGGCGCATTTTCCCATAATTAAATACATCTATGGGTTTTCCTGCTAAGATAGCTTTCGTAAAGAGAAATAGGGCCATATCAGGACGGCCCCAGGGTCCATAAACTGTAAAAAAACGGAGACAAGTTGCGGGTATTTGATATAAATGACTATAGGAATGAATCATTAATTCATTGGATTTTTTTGTTGCAGCGTAGAGACTGACTGGGTGATCCACATTATCTGTTACAGCAAAAGGTTGTTTGCGGTTAGCTCCATAAATCGAACTAGAGGAAGCAAATACTAAATGTTGTATTTTTGAGTGACGACAGCCCTCTAAAATATTCATTGTCCCCACAATATTGCTGTTAATATAAGCATGGGGGTTGGTGAGGGAATAACGCACTCCTGCTTGGGCGGCTAAATGGGCAACTTTTTCTGGAGAAACAGCAGTAAATAAGTTTGATATTCCTGGTGTATCTGCTAAGTCTAGTTGATGGAACTGAAAGTTAGTTTGAGTTTCTAGTTTTGCTAATCGGTCTTTTTTGAGGTTAACATCATAATAGTCATTGAGGTTGTCAATACCAATTACTTCTTCTCCTCTAGTTAATAAGTTGTGAGCTAAATGAAATCCAATAAATCCTGCAACCCCTGTGACTAAAATTTTTGTCATTGTTAATTTTCAATCTCCGTTTTTTCCTCTGAATCTTTTTCTTCAAAATTTCCAGTAATCTTCTGGTTTGCCATAGAAATTGAGAAATTGCTTCGTGTCTTCAGTTACCTGAGCAATAACCTTTTCCCGCACTGATTTTTCCCATGTCAGATCAATTTTTTGGATTGGTTTTCGGAGTAAAGGTTTTACTTTTTGGATTAACCCATAGGGTAAAGCCCATTTGACATCATTAAAATATGGCTGCTTCCTCAGCCATCTCAGCAAGGGTATATCAGTTGCTCTTTGAGAGCGGGTATTAAGTTGTACGGAGGAATTATCAATTTTAACTGTTGAATCTACTCCCAGAAAATCAAAACAATTCTTGAGTACGGAAAGGCTATCTCTATATAAATCTTCTACAAAGAGTACTAAGATTTTGTCCTGTGGATAGTATTTCCAGAAATCATTAATCCTCGCCCAATAAAGACTAGCTTCTACTAATTTAGGGCAAGTTTCTATGGCGTTTGTCAAACTCGTGAAGTCGTGATTATTATCAATTAATTGTACATAATTTGACTCTATGCGCTCAATTGGGTGACGGACTATGTAAATTAATTTTGCTTCGGGAAGATATTCAGCAATGCGCTGGAGGTGTTTTTGATTACCATCAGCGTAAGGGGTGCCTTCGCCAACAGCTTTTACACCTGCTGGTGGATTGAATTTTGCTTCATACCATTTAAAGCCACGATTATAATATAAATCAAAAAAGTGTACCTCTTTTAGGAAGTACATATAAACTTCTGGGTGTCTTCCTAGCAATTCACAGAGGGTAGTTGTACCTGATTTTGCAGCACCAATAACAAGATAATTCGGTTTCATTTTTTCTTAATCAATTGTTATAATTTTCTGAACTAGGGATGGTTTTTAGTTACTAAGTGTTTCCTGAAATTTTTGGTTGAGCGGTTCTTTGTTGATACTCCCACCGCTAATCTTACAGTATAGCGGGGGATTTTGGTTTTATCGACTACTGTTTAAGCGTTTCTTGGACAATTTCTATCTGGCGATCGCCCTTTAAATTTGATTGTAGTTTTAAGTATTATAATTGAATATTTAACTAGCTTCTCCGTTTTTAAAAATTTTTATACTTTCATTGTAAATTTCTAGAATTTTATCAATTTTCTTCTCCCAATCGAATTGTTCTCTCACCTTTTTATAACCTGATTGTCCCATGTTTTGACACATTTCAGGATTTTGGGCTAATTTAATCATAGCATTTGCCAAACCATCAATAAAAGTTTGAGGTGATTTTGGTTCGACTAAAATGCCACAATTTTCATCTAAATAATCAGCAGGTCCCCCCCAATTAGTAGCAATTACAGGAATACCCATTGCCATGGCTTCTAAAACCACAGCTCCGCCACATTCATATAGACTGGGTAAAATCAAACAAGAAGATTGTTGTAAATGTTGAGCGCATTCTTTTTGAGACAACCAACCTAAAAAATTAACATGAGTGCTTAAATCTAACTTAATAACTTGCGCTTCTAAATTTTTCTTTTCATCACCATCCCCGATAATATCTAATTTTAGAGGAGTAGTTTCAAGAGCTTTTTTTACAGCTAGTAATAGTAAATCAACTGCTTTCCAATCTACCAGTCTGCCTACAAAAACAAATCTGATTATATCATTTGAACAATGATGCTCAGGAGCTTCCCAAATGGATAAATCAACTCCATTTTCTACTAATTCTATAATTTTGTTTGGCTGCACAATACTAGGTAAAGCATCCCGAGTACGAGAATTAGCAACTAATAAGGTTGTTGCTTGATATTTTCCAGGAATTAAGCGATTAACAAAGTTAGCAAACAAGCGACCAATAACTATTGTTTGAGAAACCCATTTACTATCCATTGCTTGAAAACCAGGGGGATAATTCATGCCGCCATTCATGGGGCCAATAACTACTGGCACTCCCATATTATATAATAATGATGGTTCTTTGGGTGAAACAGGAATAGGTTGGTGAATCAGCTCAATTTGTTTTTCTTTAACTAACTTTTTTGCTAATTTACGTTGATTAATTTGAGTTATTATTCTTAATAATAACCCGAAAGTAATGTATGATATTTTTTGGGGCAGAGGTTTCCCTAATTGCCACAGTAAACGATGCCAAAAAGTATCTTTAATATAAAAAATACGGTCTTGCTCTTGAGGAAAAGTTTTTTCTAATTCACTTTTAGTTCTTTCATGGACAATTAACCAAGTTTCTATGTTTCTACGCCGTAAAAGTTGAAAATAGTGAAGGGGTAAAGCAGCTTCACCGCCAAATTCTAGCGAAGCGTGTTCAGCAACAATTAGAATACGCAGTGAGTTTGGCTCGTAGTTTTTGGTTAAATTAACTAGCTCTTCGGTTTGCATCTCGTTTCCTCAAAATTTGCTAATTCTTTGTCTTGCTATTGGCTAATTTGTTGGATTTTTGTTCAAAATCTTTCCGAGTAAGGGAAGAAACCAATATAAGTAATAATAGCAAAAGTTCTAACTCCCCAAATATATTTTTTTAGGTTTAATGCCTCAAATCTTATTTATGTATGCTTGAAGCATTTTATCTAGCAAGATAAGCAGTTGGTTAAACCACCAAGAATCAATGTAGTAATTGTACTTTAAAGTTTACAGGGAGTTAAATTGAGTTTACCAGCAATTTTTGAGATTTTGCCCAAGCACAACATTCTAGCCACCCTATTTATTTTTGGGAAAATAGCCCCTTAAATTACTGATGAAGTTACACAAGAAGGGCAAAAATAGTTATAAAATTGCTTCTCACGGGTTTACCAAACAAAAGTCAGGGCATTTTGCACTCCCCAAGCTTGTATCAAGGATTATACTAACTACAAAGCAAACATGGTTCGCTTCAATAACCAGCATATTCTAGGGATGCCTGTTTAAAACTCTAAGTAAATTAAAAAACATGATTGACAAAGAACAAAATAGAGGTAACTGGTTACATATTGTAGGATTATTGGGTTGGCTAACATTGGGTATTGGTCTGCGCTTCACTAATTTGGGAGATAAGTCTCCCTCTAGTATAGAAATATCTACTTTGGGGTTTAGTTTGGGTAATGGGTTTTTGGCTGTACCCTTAGACCAAGTAATTAGTTTGGATACGCTTTTATTACCTGTGGCTGTGTCTGGAGAAACTAGCCCCGCTACTGTGATAACTCGTTTAATGAGTGAGAGTAATCATCCGCCACTGTACTTTGTGTTAACCCATTTCTGGCTGAAAGTTGTTTCTGTGGGGGATATTCTGTGGGAAGGGCGATCGCTTAGTGCTATTTTGGGCGCTGCAGCTATTCCTGCTCTGTTTGGTTTTGGCTGGTTAACTTTCCGTTCCCGTGACGTTGCTCAAATGGCTGCTGCACTGATGGCGGTTTCTCCCTATGGTATCTATCTAGCCCAAGAAGCGCGACATTACACTCTAACTATTTTATGGATTATCGCTTCTCTCAGTTGTTTGGTGGTGGCTACGAGGTTTCTTGAAAGTAAAAAAAATCTGCCTGTCTGGGTAGGTTGTGTCTGGGCGATCGCCAATAGTTTAGGTGTGGCCACCCATTATTTTTTTTTCCTGGTAATCTATGCAGAAGGTTTAGTAATCGGTTGGTTTTGGTGGCGAGATTTTCACTGGACTGGGTATTGGCGACGCATTTATGCAGTTGCTGCGGGAACTGCTATTGGCTGTTTAGTCTGGCTGCCAGTAATTCTAGGTGTTTCGGAGCAGGAACTCACAGACTGGATTGAAACTAGCTACGCGCTCGATGAAATTTGGACACCCATCCCCCGTTTGTTGGCTTGGTGGATTACGATGGTATTTTTATTGCCTGTAGAAGGACGACCTTTAGTTGTGACTATTTTATCGGGTTTAATATTATTACTGGTTTTAGTTTGGGTAGCCCCTGGGGTAATAGGTGGGTTGAAAGGGCAAATGAAATCTACTAACTCTATGTCGGTGTTGGTGGGATTTCTGGGAGGGGCGATCGCTCTTTTCCTGATTATTATCTATGTAATGGGTAAAGATTTATCTTTGGCTGCTCGTTATCATTTTGTCTATTTTCCCGTTATTATAGTTCTACTGGCTGCTGCTCTTGCTATTTGTTGGCAGGAAATAAAAGGGATGAAAAATCTCTTACACTTTTCCCTAAAAGCAAGGGGTAAGCAAGTTGTGGTGGGTGTACTTTTGATGGGATTATTGGGAGGAATAACAGTAGTTACTAACTATGGCTATCAAAAAAATCAACGGGCCGATCTGTTGATTTCCCAAATACAAGCTAACTCTAAAGTGCCTGTTTTAATTGCTACTACCTATAAAACTCATGCCGAACTTCGCTCTTTAATTGGAGTGGGTTTTGAGTTTCAACGTCAACAGCTTCAACCTCCTTCTTTTATCTTGCTTGATAAAAATAATTATGCTGGTTTGGAAACTCCTGATGTTTTACAAAAAACTTTGAATAAGATTCAGCGACCTTTAGACCTGTGGGGGGTAAATTTAAATGCTGATAGTGATGATTTAGAAGCTTTAAATTGTTGGGGAGATTCTCTTAAATCTAATCATAATGGTTATCGGGTTCGACTTTATCATTGTGGATAATAAATCATCAACAATGAACCATCAACTTTAATAATAAATGAAATTTAATCTTGCTATTTCTCCTTTAAATATTGCTAAACGCTTAACTCTGGGTGTTGTCGTACTAACAATACTTAGTGTAATTTTTGCCACTGGGAATTATGTGTTTGGCTATAACCCAGAGTGGACAAAAATGCTAAATTTGGATCGGGAAATGAATTTTCCTACTTGGTATTCTGCTTTAATGTTGGGTTTTGCTTCTTTTTTATTGAGGGCGATCGCTCTGGGGAAAGCTTTGGAGCATAATCGTTTTTATCCTCAGTGGAAATTGCTGGCAAAGATATTTGTTTTTCTGGCAATTGATGAGGTTTTAAGTATCCATGAAATCCTGATTATTCCTGACTTGAGAAAAGCTTTAAACTTGCCAGGAATTTTTTATTCTGTTTGGGTAATTCCTGGGATAATTGTGGTGGTGATTTTTCTGAAAAAATACTGGAAATTTACTCAACATTTGCCAAAGCGATCGCGTTTCCATTTTATGTTAGCAGCAATGTTATATATAGGTGGAGCTTTGGGAATGGAAATGGTAGGCGGTTTGTATGCCCACTTGCAAGGTAAACAAAATATAGTTTATGCTTTGATCGCTAATCTGGAAGAAGTGATGGAAATGATGGGCATAATAGTGTTTATATATGGTTTGTTATATTATATGGGGAAATGGCAAGATAATTTCCAGCTCGAGGTTAAGGTAACTGGGGTTAATTCTAACTCTCAGTCCTGCCTGGTTGAGTAGTAATTCTATTTACTAGCTCCTGCTGCTAATTTTTGTAAACCTTCTCGGTTTAAAATCTTAATTTTCGCCCCCTCTACTTCAATTAATCCTTGATGACTCAATTTAGAAAATACCCGTGAAAGGGTTTCGGGAATTGTCCCCAAAAATGCAGCTAATTGACTCTTATTTATTTCTAATTCTACTTCGTCTCTCTCTTGACTCAATAAATAAGCTGCTAATCTTTCGGGGACTTCTTTTAAGGATAAGTCCTCAATAATTCTGGCAAAACGCCGCAAATGTTGCGCAAAAATGGCTAACATATTGATGGCTAAACTAGGCTGTTCCATTAACAGTTTTAACATGGAAGGTCGGGAAAAAAATAACAATTCTGTATCTATTAACGCCGCAGCATTTGCAGGGTAACATTCTCCATCAAAGGCAGGTACTTCTGCAAAATGTTGTCCTGAATCAAAAATATGGAAAATTTGTTCTTTTCCTGTGGCTGCAAGTTTATAAACTTTTACTTTTCCCGATTTAACTACATAAAAACCCTCCACTTCATCTCCTTCTAAAAAAATAATTTCTCCTTTGTTATAAGTTTGGGGTTTGGCTATCTTTACAAGTGCTTCAAGTTGTTCTGGGGGTAGTCCTCGCCAAAGCTGGGTATTTTCTAAAAATTCTGATAGTTTCATTAAGTTTGATTTAAGTCAAGGTAATGTTTCTAGTCTGACTTCTATATTGAGGGTAGAGACAAAAAAAGGAGACACTATATGTTTTGCGAACAATGCGAACAAACTGCCAGCGGCCAAGGTTGTCACCAATGGGGTGCTTGTGGTAAAGGCCCAGAAGTCAATGCAGTACAAGATTTGTTAATTTATTGTCTGCGAGGACTTGCACCAGTGGCACTTAAAGCTAAAGAATTGGGTATTTCTACTCATGAGGCTGATGTGTTTACCTGTGAGGCAATGTTTGCCACAATGACTAATGTAAATTTTAATCAAAAAAGCTTCACCAAGTATATTCAAAAGGCGATCGCCTTGCGGGAAGCTTTAAAAACTCAAATTGCGGCATCAAATAAGTCTAACACCCCCCCTTACAAAGGGGGGGAAGGGGGGGATTTTCCCCCCATCTCTTCATACACCCCAGACTTTAACGAAAGTTTAGCGGTACAAGGCCAGGATACTTCTTTAAAATTAATTGAGGAGTCCAGGAGCAATATTGATATTTTCTCCCTCAAACTTACTGTACTCTATGGTGTAAAAGGTCTAGCTTCCTACAATTGGCACGCCCAGGAGCTTGGAGAAGAAGATGATGCAGTTTATCACTTCTGTTATGAAGCTTTAGCAGCAATCGATCGCCATGATTTAACTTTGGATGACTGGATTAACCTTGCATTGGAAGTAGGTAAGTATAACCTCCGCACCATGGAATTGTTAGATGCTGGTCACACTAATACTTATGGTCATCCTGTTCCTACTGTAGTTCCCCTCAATGCTAAACAGGGTAAGGCGATTTTAGTTTCTGGCCACGATATTAAACAACTAGAAGCTATCTTGCACCAAACTGCTGATAAAGGAATTAATGTTTATACTCACGGGGAATTATTACCAGCTCATGGTTATCCCAAATTAAAAGAAAAATACCCCCATCTCTACGGCCATTATGGCACTGCCTGGCAAAATCAAACAAAAGACTTTGCTAAGTTTCCAGGGGCAATTGTACTAACTACTAACTGTCTCATGCCGCCCCACGAAGTTTATGAGGAAAAATTATTTACTATGGGGCCGGTAGGCTATCCTGGTCTTAATTATCTCCCTGAGAGTACTCCCGATTTTACCCCAGTCATTGAAAAAGCATTAGCTTTACCTGGGTTTACAGAAGATGAACCACCCCGCTCAGTAATGACTGGTTTTGCCCGCAATGCAGTATTAAATGTGGCAGGTGAAGTGGTGGAAGCTGTGAAACGGGGTGATATTCGTCATTTCTTCCTGGTAGGCGGTTGCGATGGTGCTAAACCTGGTCGCACTTATTACACAGAATTTGTGGAAAAAGTGCCAGAGGATTGTGTGGTGTTAACTCTCGCTTGTGGTAAGTTCCGCTTTTTTGATCAAAACCTGGGCAAAATTGGGGAAATACCCAGGTTGATGGATGTGGGGCAGTGTAATGATGCTTATTCTGCCATTCAAATTGCTTTGGGTTTAGCACAAGCTTTTAATGTAGGTGTGAATGAGTTACCCCTTTCCATGATTATTTCTTGGTATGAACAAAAAGCGATCGCTGTGTTGCTTACCCTTTTGTATCTGGGAATTAAAGATATTCGTTTGGGCCCTACTCTCCCAGCTTTTATTACCCCCAATGTATTTAAGTTTTTGTCAGACAAGTATAATTTACAGGCAATTCGCACTCCTGATGAAGATTTAGCCGCTTGTCTGGGAGGTTAAAAGGCAAGATGCTTGCTCGCATTAGCAATACAAAAATATAACAAAAGCGATCGCCCTTGTCTAGCACCCCAGACAAAAGGCGTTGCTGAATTGTGGAATGACGCATTTTAGTAGGGAGTAGGGAGTGGGGAGTGGGGAGAGGGTTTTATAGCAAAGAGGGGAATAGTATTGACATTATCAAAATCTAAAACTTAATAATAGTAAGGGTTTTCCTTCTGCCTTCTGCCCTCTGCCTTCTGCCTTCTGCTATAGTTTGGTTAGTAGTTTTTGTAAAAATATAATTCATGACTCAAAAAACGCAACGCCAGACAAAATGCGATGGCCCCTTGGGCCTGGCCTGCGGCCATCGCCCTTGTCTAGATACAACTAAAGAAGCAGTGAGTAGTTATTTCTCAATATTCACTGCTCATCCCAATCTTAAAATTGACCAAAATCGTGCAAAGAATTAGGATTAGAAATTAGCACAAGTACAGGAGGAAAAACAAAATACAATCCAGTGCGTTTAAACTTATCAAAAACACGTAGTGGGAGCATCTTGCTCGTTGCTACTATGTTAGCCAGCATATATCGCACTATAATAAAACAATTGGGATGCTCCCAGACAAGGTGCGATGGCCCGGCCTGGCCTGCGGCCATCGCCCTTGTCTCTTAACTATTTATCCAAATGCTATTAATTATTCACAACGGATTTTTTTATGGATTTTAACTATTATTTACAAACCATCGAAAGTAATTTATCCCAAGGTAGTGAAAGAAGTCATTACCCCGCTTTAAAAACCCTGATTGATAATTCTTTATCAGGTATCAACGCCATTATTGAAGAAAAGAAAAATCAAGCAGGTATTCCCGATTTTACGGTGAGAAAAAATCAGAAAATCTTAGGTTATATAGAAGCTAAGAAAATTGAAGAAAATTTAGATAAGATTGAACAAACAGAGCAAATTATTCGTTATTTAGATTCGGCGATCGGTCAAAATTTTATCTTAACTAACTATTTAGAATTTCGCTGGTATTTAGAAGGAAAATTACAGTTAACTGCTACTATTGGCACAATTAAAAACAATCAAATAACTATCAATGCCGACTTAACTAATATCACTAATTTAATTCAATGTTTCCTGAATTATCAAAATAAAATTATTGGCAACTATAACGAATTAGCAGCAGAAATGGCAACGGTAACAAAAGCAATTCGTTTTAGTATTGATGAGGCGTTAAAAGCAGAAGAAATTAACCCTGATAATCGCAGTGAATTAAGCCAATTAAAATTAGTTTTTCAAGATTTATTATTACCTGATTTAGATAACCAAAATTTTGCGGATATGTACGCCCAAACCATCAGTTATGGTTTATTTACCGCTAGGGTTGGACATTGTGAAGGAATGGAAAAAACCCCCCAAGCCCCCCTTAGTAAGGGGGGTGTGGAAGACGGGGGGGTTTTCCTTACTCAGGGAAGAATTAATAATGAATTTAACCGAGAAAATGCAGGTTATTTTATCAGCGATCAAATTCCCTTTTTAAAAGGTTTATTTGATACGGTAATTAGTACCAACATTATTAGTAAAATTAACTGGACTCTCGAAATTTTAATCGAGTTATTAGCAGATGCGGATATGGCTAATATTTTAGAAAATTTTGGGGCAGAAACCCAAAAACAAGATCCAGTAGTGCATTTTTATGAAACTTTTTTAGGGGCTTATTCTGCTGATTTACGCAAAAGTAGAGGTGTTTATTATACCCCAGAGCCAGTAGTTTCTTTTATTGTCAAAGCTGTTAATGATATCTTAGAAAATGACTTTAATTTAGATGAAGGTTTAGGGAGTAAAAATGTTACTATTTTAGATCCAGCAACGGGGACAGGTACTTTTTTATATGAAGTTATTCGACGAATTTGTCTTAATTTTCAGCGTTATTCTTTAGAAACAAATTGGGATGTTTTATTTAAACAAAGGCGAGTGATTGAGAGGCTTTTTGGCTTTGAGTTATTAATGACACCTTATACCATTGCTCATTTAAAATTAGGTTTATTGTTAAAAACCTTAAATTATCATTTTGCTGAGGGGGAAAGGTTAAATATTTTCTTGACAAATGCTTTAGATGAAGGGATCAAAAAATCTGAATTGTTGTTAGCTAATTATATTTCTCAAGAAGCAAATCAAGCGGCAGATATTAAAAATAAAACACCAATTCATGTAGTAATTGGTAATCCACCTTATGCTGGACATTCTGAAAATAATAGTACTTGGATTTATAATTTAGTTAAAGATTATTATCAAGTTGATGGTGTGGACTTAAAGGAAAAAAATCCAAAATGGTTACAAGATGATTATGTTAAATTTATTCGTTTTGGTGAGTGGAGAATTAATAAAACTGGGGTGGGAATTTTGGCCTTTGTGACAAATCACGGCTTTATTGATAATCCAACTTTTCGGGGAATGCGCCAACATTTAATGGGTAGTTTTAACCGCATTTATTTGGTAAATTTACATGGAAACGCTAAGAAAAAAGAAGTTACCCCCGATGGAAGTGTTGATAAAAATGTGTTTGATATTCAGCAAGGTGTATCCATTATTATCGCTGTTAAAGATCTTTCTAAAGCTCAAACTGTTTGGTTATTTAATCGAGAAAATTACGAAATTAAAAACGGTGTTTTCTATTATGATTTATGGGGCAGTCGTGAGCATAAGTATGAACAATTAAAGCAGTTATCTTTAAATACCATTGAATGGGAAGATGTTAACCCCCAATCGCCTTTTTATCTGTTTACTCCTCAAGATACTTTATTATTAGAAGAATATAATCAGGGTTGGAAAATTACTGATATTATGCCTGTTAATGTTTTAGGTTTTCAAACTCACCGTGACCATTTTGCTATTGATTTTGACAGAGAAAAATTATATAATCGTATTCAAGAAATGAGAGGTAAAAAAGTTTCTGATAATGAATATCTAAATAAATATAGTTTGAAAGAAAGTAGTAGTTGGCAAATAAAAAAAGCTCGTCAAGAAATTATAAATGATCAACAATGGGAGGATAAATTAATTGAATGTTTATATCGTCCTTTTGATACCCGTTGGTGTTATTTTAGTTCTAGTGTAATGGATCGTCCTAGGCGTGAATTAATTAATCATGTTATGGGGAAACAGAATTTATGTTTATTAACATCTAGACAACAAGCAACTGTAGGTTATGAGCATTGTTTTGTAACTGAGAAAATAGTTAATGATTGTGCAATATCAACAACTAGTAGAGAAGCAAATCAAGTTTTCCCTCTCTATATTTACCCCAACCAAGAAGACGGACAAGGTAATATTATAACAGACAAAGAGGCTAATTTTAGTCAGGATTTTCTCGCAGAAATTACCCAAAAATTAGGTTATCAACCCACCCCAGAAAAAATATTTTATTATATTTATGCCCTTTTACATTCCCCTAATTATCGTCAAAGATACGCCCAATTTTTAAAAATAGATTTCCCTCGCATTCCTTTAACTACCAATAACGAATTATTTAATCAATTAGCCGAGCAAGGAGAAATATTAGTTAACCTGCATTTACTGAAACAATTACCAGAAATCAACCTAACTCAATCTAACTTTATTAACGAAGGCAACTTACCTATTTTTGAACAAGAACAAAAGAGCGAATTTCACTATCAAGGAGATGGAAAAAACGAAATAAATCAAATCAAATATGATGACAATAAACAAGAAATATTTATTAATAAAAACTGTTATTTTATGGGCGTTGCTCAAGAAGTGTGGGAATTTAAAATAGGGGGTTATCAAGTGTTAGATAAATGGTTAAAAGACAGAAAAAAAGCTAACTTAAATTTAACCTCAACAGCTATAACCCATTATCAAAAAATAATTATTGCCCTCAAAGAAACTCTTAAAATCATGGCAGAAATAGATAAAATTCTCGGAGAGTTTCCCATTAAATAATACCATTTTAGAAGTTTGTAGTTGCGCTTTAGCGCTAAAGCGCAACTACAAACACCTTCCATAGGTGTATTTAAGCCTAATTGCGTAATTGTTTGTTGAGGATCTTGATCTTGATCATCAATAGGGAAAATATTCCCATTTTCATCATAAGTCAAAAAACTTTCACAATTTTTATCTAAAGGTGAAATCTTTAAATCTTCCTGACAATAAGGATTTTTTTGATCATCTTTATAATGTCCACAATGTTCAGGTTGAGGAAACAATTACCAGAAATAAACCTAACTCAATCTAACTTTATTAACGAAGGCAACTTACCTATTTTTGAACAAGAACAAAAGAGCGAATTTCACTATCAAGGAGATGGAAAAAACGAAATAAATCAAATCAAATATGATGACAATAAACAACAAATATTTATTAATAAAAACTGTTATTTTATGGGCGTTGCTCAAGAAGTGTGGGAATTTAAAATAGGGGGTTATCAAGTGTTAGATTAATGGTTAAAAGACAGAAAAAAAGCTAACTTAAATTTAACCTCAACAGCTATCACCCATTATCAAAAAATAATTATTCCCCTCAAAGAAACTATTAAACTCAGGGCAGAAATAGATAAAATTATCTGAGAGTTTCCCATTACATAATACCATTTTAGAAGTTTGTAGTTGCGCTTTAGCGCTAAAGCGCAACTACAAACACCTTCCATAGGTGTATTTAAGCCTAACTGTGAAAGTTTTTTTAATTATGATGAAAATGGGAATATTTTCCCTATTGATAATCAAGATCAAGATCCTCAACAAACAATTACACAATTA